>JAITKS010000460.1 GCA_031278315.1 Planctomycetaceae bacterium
TTTTCGTTACAAAAATTCAACTGAAAAAATTATTAGAAGTATTACAAAAATTTTGGGAAAATGAAACATATTGTATTAGCGATAGTGCTTGCTGGAGGTCGAGGAGCGCGGCTTGATCCTCTTACTCGTGACCGTGCGAAACCTGCTGTTCCGTTTGGCGGTGCGTATAGAATTGTTGATTTCACGTTATCGAATTGTTACAACAGCGGATTACGTAAAATCCTGTTATTGACACAATACAAGGCGATGAGTCTTGATCGTCATATTTCTATTGGCTGGTCGCGTTATTTCTGTCGGGAGATGGGCGAGTATGTTGATGTTGTTCCGCCGCAGCAATACATTGCGGAGAGTTGGTATTTAGGCACAGCGGATGCCGTGTATCAAAATTTATTTGCGGTAGATGACGAGAAACCGGATTATGTGATTATACTTGGCGGAGACCATATCTATAAAATGAATTATGACAAGATGTTGCAATTTCATATTCAAAACAATGCGGCGGCGACGGTTGCGGCTATACCGATTCCGAGTCATGAAGCAAGCGGACGTTTTGGGGTTATGGAAGTTGATTCAAATTACAAAATAATTGGTTTTGAAGAGAAACCGGACATTCCAAAAACGATACCGGGGCAGCCGGAGCGATGTTTGGGATCGATGGGAATTTATATTTTCAACACGCAAACGCTTCGTGATAAGCTTTGTGAAGATGCAATTGACAAAGACAGTAAACATGATTTTGGGACGAATATTATTCCGTCGCTTATTGGGACGCATTCGGTTTTTGCGTTTTCGTTTATGGATGAGAATCGCAAGATGGAAGCATATTGGCGGGATGTTGGTACGTTGGATTCTTTTTATGATGCGAATATGGATCTTGTTTCGGTTGATCCGCATTTGAATATTTATGATGCTGCGTGGCCAATTTATACATTTCATCCGAATTTACCGCCGGCGAAATTTGTATTTGCATCTGAATTAAGGACGGGGCAAGCGTTAGACAGTATTGTTTGTCCGGGATCGATTGTTTCGGGCGGATTAGTATCGAGATCAATTTTGGGTTATAAGTGTAGGGTAAACAGTTTTTCTCGTGTAGAGTCATCGATTTTGTTTGACAATGTGCAAGTTGCGAGGGGGGCGAGGATTAAAAATGCTATTATTGACAAAGATGTAATAATACCGGAGAACGAAACTATAGGTTATGATCATGACAGAGATTGCAATCGAGGATTTACTGTTACAGAAAACGGACTTACGGTTGTTGCCAAACAAGTCGGCCCAAGTTAGTTCATTTGATTTATACTTTTCACACTTTAAATTTCGGTATTCGTTTTAAACTCAACTCGCCCTGAAAGTGCAATCAGCATTAGCGTAGGGCGGCGCCCTACGGAAAAAATATAACACACCAAAGCCCTGTAAGGGCGGCAGCAAAAATTATTTATGATCTTTAGGCTTGCGCCCTTTCAGGGCTTAATTTCAAAGGTGAAACCATTGCGTAGGGCGATTGCCCTACGCTAATGCCGATTGCCCTTGCAGGGCGAATTCATAGACAATTTTTTGACTCAAAAACAAATTGCAGTTATTAAAAATTATTGCAACGTTTATTGACAATAGTTTAAATTAAAAAAAAGAAAAAACGAATTTTAAAGTGTAATTGGTATAAATTATCTCACCATTCTCCTCCATCTACTTATCAAACAACTAAAGATCATTTACACTATTTCGCCTTGCTGAAAGGTTGCTAAAAAATAACAGCATAAGAATTTTTTTGCGGTCGTTACTTTTAGTAATTTTAATTTAACTTGGCAAGATAAAAATAATCCTAATTGGTAAAAACAAATTATTTAGTTTATTTAAGAGAATTTTAAACTATCCTTACTTGATTTTTCGGATTGATTAGTCTGCTTACTTATCAAGACGCCGGCTTTTTAATGAGTAACTTTTACGTCACTAAAATTCATAATACGATACGTATATTATGTCATATAGAATAATTTTAATTTTGTTTATTTTTTTGATAATAGTTGACAATGATAAATGTTTTGCGAAAACGCGTCCTATTGGATTCAGTGCCGTTTATAAACATTTGGATATAAACGATTGGAACGTTATCAAAAAGAAAATTGATACTATCTTTTCATTTAATACATTACAAGAAGCTTTAGAAAAGAAAGACAAAGAGAATAATGATATTTCTGACTTGGCAGCAAGAATAGGAGAAATTAATTGGAGGATAGAACAACGTAAAGAGATTAGCGATTATCTATTGCAGACATTAATCAGAATCTTTGTACAAAAAGGATTTATTGATTCGATAAAGAATAAAAAAATCATTATTGAATCGGGCGTAACTTATCAAGGCGATTGCGTATATGAAATGATTTATGCTTATGGCCGAGTTTGTAATGAAATAGATGTTGAAAAGATTGATTGGATTTGGAATCATAACACAGATAATTCAGATTTTTCGAATAGGTTACGGCGGTCTTTGATAAACATTTTAGAATTACAGATAGAATCAGAAAAAGCTATCGAACTTGCAAAAAAATGGCAAAAACAATTGTTCGTTAATAATAATATGTTACTGAGATTAAATACCGTGATTGAATATCACGAGTATGCTAAAATAGAATCTGAAAAAGCTGCTTGGGAATTATTGTGGGAACGTTATAAACCAACATCCGACGAATATTTTTTGGATACTAATTATTGTAATAAAATATATTTAGCATTTTATAATTTCGTCAATGCAAGAACAAAATATAATCGTAAAGTATGGTGTAATCCTGCGATTACTTTTGAAATATCTAACCAATCAGACACTTTTGAAAAACAATATTTTTTTATTTCATTTACTATAGACACTTTTTTCAGACAATGTACATATAGCAATTCTGATATTGACTTAAATTTTATTGACAATTTGAAAAAGGCAGTCAATAAATCATCTGAAATAATCAAAAAAAACGGATACCTAAAAACAAATTCTCATGCGGATATCAATGAAATCATAATGCAAAATTTTCTAAAAAATATTGAAACCGCGCTTAAAAAAGAAAATAAATCACAAAAAAACAATACAGCAAATAATCAAACTCAATATTATCTTAGTTCGGATAACTCAACAGTCATTCCGGAAGATCAGGGCGAGGATTTTTCTTTGTTGTCTAATGAAGATATACTCAAAGAGACAAAAAAATTTATTGCAACGCCTCCCGATTCACGAGCGTATTCAACCAATTCACAAACTGGTGAAAAAATCTTAATGATTCCAGAACCTCCAGACGACGAACCGTCAGCTATTCTGTCAACAAATAATCAACAATCGATAAACGG
>JAITKS010000004.1 GCA_031278315.1 Planctomycetaceae bacterium
CAGAGAAATCAGAGAAATCAGATTTTGTAATTTTAGATTTTCAATTTAAGTGAATTACTAAAAAATATTTTAGCTGGGAACGCAGGCGTCCCGCCTGCATCTTTTTTGTACAAAAAACGTCTAAAGATGCGGTCGAGACGACCGCGATCCCGCAAAAAAACGAAAACAATTATTCCACTGATATATTACAAATGTCAAAATAGACTGTTACGAAAAAATTCAACAGATATATTACTCATTTCCAAATTCATAATTAAAAAAAGTTAAAAAATAAATATTCAACTGATATGTTACCCAAATTCATATCACGATGCGTATAGAAAGATTTCTCATTGATCAATCCAATTACAAAATTACAATAGAGAGTAGTTTATATCAATTACGCTGAGTATTTGTTTAAGTAGATAAATGTTTGATCTTCAAGCTCCGTTTAAGCCTTCAGGCGATCAGCCTCAAGCGATTGAATTATTGATTCGCGGTATAGATTCTGGTCGAAAGATGCAAACGCTCAAGGGTGTTACCGGTTCGGGTAAAACTTTTACGATGGCGAATGTAATCGCACATTTTAACAAACCGACACTTGTAATGTCGCATAACAAGACGTTGGCGGCTCAACTTTACAGCGAGTTTAAGGAATTTTTCCCGAATAATGCAGTTGCATATTTCGTTTCTTATTACGATTACTATCAACCTGAAGCGTACATTCCTCAACGCGATATTTATATCGAAAAAGACGCATCTATAAACGAAGAAATAGATCGGCTGCGTCTTTCTGCAACGAGTTCGCTAGTTACGCGGCGTGATACGATAATTGTTGCAAGTGTATCGTGTATTTACGGACTCGGTTCGCCAAAAGATTACAAAGAAATGATGGTTGCACTCCGAGTCGGTGAAGAAATACGGCGAGACAAAATGTTGGCGCGTCTGATTGATATTCAATATGTTCGTAACGATGCCGCATTTGAACGCGGGCAATTTCGTGTACGCGGAGATTCCGTCGATATTTGGCCCTCTTATGAAGAGTTTGCGGTTCGTATTGAATTTTGGGGAGATGAGATTGAGCAGATTTCAATTATTAATCCGCTGACTTCGGAGACTATCCGGCGTCAAACTGAATTTTATATCTATCCTGCAAAACATTTCGTTTTACCCGAAGAACGAATTCAAGAAGCGGTAATTAGAATTGAAACAGAATTAGCAGAGCGATTAAAGTTTTTTAAGGAACAAGGTAAATTACTAGAAGCACAGCGGCTTTCGGCACGGACGAAATATGATATTGAATTAATGCAAGAATTAGGATATTGTCCGGGTATTGAAAATTACAGTGCGCCGTTATCGAATCGTCTTTCTGGTAGTCCGCCTGAAACGCTTTTCGAGTTTTTTCCCGATGATTATTTATTGTTTGTTGATGAATCGCATGTAACGGTACCGCAAATTCGAGCGATGTTTCATGGCGATCAAGCGCGTAAAAGAAATTTAGTCGAACATGGATTTAGATTACCGAGTGCGCTTGACAATCGGCCGCTTAAATTCGATGAATGGTTAGAGCGAATAAACAAGGTAATTTTTGTTTCTGCTACACCCGGTCAATATGAGCTTGAGCAATCGGGTGAAAATATTATTGATCAAGTAATCAGACCAACCGGACTTCTTGATCCGATTGTTGAAGTATCGGCAGCGGCAAAACAGATTCCGCATTTGATAGAACAGATCAAAGAACGGACTACAGCAGGTGAACGCGTTTTAGTTACAGCGTTGACAAAAAGATTAGCAGAAGATATAGCAGCATATTTTGAAAAACAAAAAATCAGATGTAAATGGTTACACAGCGAACTCGACGCTTTCGAGAGAGTAGAACTGCTGCGTGATTTACGTGAAGGACGATTTGATGTGTTGGTCGGCGTAAATTTGTTACGCGAAGGTTTAGATTTGCCGGAAGTTTCTTTAGTAGCAATTCTAGACGCAGACAAAGAAGGTTTCTTGAGAAGTGAAACTTCCTTGATACAAACAATCGGACGCAGTGCAAGAAATATCAATGCTAAAGTTATCTTATATGCCGACAAAGTTACAGACTCAATGCAAAGAGCAATCGATGAAACTGAAAGACGACGAAAAAAACAAGAACATTACAACAAAATAAATGGAATTACACCAGAAACAATTAAGAAAAATATCGCAAAAGGAATAGAGGCGGCAGTTGAAGCTCATAACAAAGCGAAAGCAGCTGTAGGATGTGATGACGATAAATTATTTATCACACAAGAATATATCAACGAGCTTGAAAGCGAAATGCTTGAAGCAGCAGACAATTTAGAATTTGAAAAAGCAGCATTGATAAGAGATCGAATTGAAGAAATGAAAAAATTTATAGGAAAAAATCCAAGTGCGAAAATGTTCAATTTCGGTTCAAAAAAAAGCAAAAGAAAAAAACGAGGACGTGAATTACCAAAACCGGAACGATAACTGTAAGTATAGTGGTAAGTGGTAAGTGTATAGTAGTGAGTTCGCATGCAGAAGATGAATCCTTAAAATTACTACATATAACGATGACTGCAAATTATTCCGCAGATGTATTATAAAAAATCATCTGCTTTTAACTTAATACGTATATGAATACATTGCAATGTATCATTACACAACTAAATTTTAAATTACAATGAGTCTATTTAACAAACTTAATTCAGAAGAAGGTAAATTAATTTCTATTGTTGCCGGAATTATTCTTATTTTATCTGTTATTGCGTATCCATTTTATGCGTATATTATTTGTTATGAGCATTGGACGGCGTCGTCATTTTGTAAGAATGGAAATTTTGTTCTTGATTTCCCCGAGAGCAAATTAACGCTGGTAGTTGCTATAGATTACACGAAATTACCGCCGGATTGGAACTGTGAGAGAAAAAATTTGAAACATTTTATTGTATCTGGATATGGTTCGTCAGGCGGTCATGCAGTATCGAGGGGGGTAACTTATTACACGTTTCGTTATAATTGGAAAAATCATAAACAATCTATAGAAATTTTTTCGCACAAAATAGAGATTTATCGCGGCAGAAAAATAAAAATCGGAAGTCAAGAATTTACTATTGATCATGTTACTCCATTGATTCTTGGCATTTCAGCTGACGGTAACGTAAAACAATTGCCCGACTACTGATTTTACTAAAAAACAAACTAACGTTTAATCAACAACTTTGGTGTACATTTATCAAATGATTTAAATTTTTGTAATATATACTCATTGTACTTTAAAATTCGGTTTTATTTTTTGTAACGAAAAAGGTGACCATTCACGCATAAAATAAAATCGCCCTGAAAGGGCAACAGGATTATAACCCGCCCCATCGGGGCGGGTAAAAGCCCTCCTCCAAATCGGGCAGCCCTGAAAGGGCGGTAAGAAATAAATCCGCAATTAACAGATATTGTGAAGAATTCGACAAAAAACGACAAATAACAATTCATTAACGCATAAAATAAAATCACCCAGAAAGGGCGGTAAAAAATAACGACAACAATTATTAACAACAATTATCGTTCCGTTTCCATTACATTGGTTATGAGTCTCAATATCCTGCCGCCCTTTCAGGGCTTAGGTTTTTGGGTGATTTTACCCGCCCCGCTGGGGCGGGCTATAATCCGATCGCCCTTTCAGGGCTGATTTATTTTATCCGTGAACGGTCACCTTTTTCGTTACAAAAAATAATACCGAATTTTAAAGTACAATGAGATGAGTATATTACTTTAATTTTAATCATCTCAAACATTAATTTATTACGTATGAACTTCCCTTCGCCTGCTGATAATACGCCAATTGCCGGATTTGATTTGATGCAATTCCTTGTACCTAATCCGCCGGCAACTTTCCTTATTCGAGTCGTTGGTAATTCAATGCTCAACGCCGGTATCTTTGCTAATGACTTGCTTATCGCCGATCGAAGTTTACAACCATCAAATAACGATATCATTGTCGCCATTATCGACGACGAATTTACTGTCAAAAGATTAATAATCAAAAACTCAAAATACGAATTACACACAGAAAACCCCGCCGAATTACAACAAATTCAAGTCTTAAACGAATCAGAATTAAATATCTGGGGCGTCGTAAAAAAAGTTATTCACTTTGTATAAAAGTTAATAAAATGCCGCCAAATATTACCAATTTTTTTTATTAACCACAGAGAAAAGATAAAATAGTGGTTAGTGGTCAGTGGTTAGTGGTTAGTTCGCATGCGGAGATTAGCACTGATTCTAAAGTTCAAATCACTAATCAACTAATTGATGGCTTTAAGTTTTGATTCTTTTAATTTGTCATTTAAAAATCCTGTCAATCCTGTAATCTTGTAATCCTGTCAAAAAAACAAAACTAAAGATGCGGTCGAGACGACCGCGTTCCTGCAACAATAAATTATTCCACTGATATATTACGAAAATTTTTATTTCATATTTTTTTTAGTCATTTTCATTTTTTAGTTTTTTAGTTTTTTCGTATTTCAAAAAGATAATTTGAACAACAAAAATTCTGCTGACATATTACGTTATTTCTTATTTTTTTCTTTGTTTTTTTCCGGTATTGGTAATTTGTTTTTTGGATTGTTCATCATGTCGTCTAATTCTTGTGCGAAATCTCTTGCGTCTGAGAAGCGTAGATATACACTTGCAAATCGTACATAAGCAACTTGATCAAGCTCTCTCAAATAAGACATTACCCGCTCACCGATGAAACGGCTTGCGACTTCAGAATAAAAAGTAGAATTAACATCACCTTCAACCTTTGCGATCAGAGTTGTAAGTTGATCTGCACTAACAGGTCTTTTCCAACAAGCGTGTTCTAATCCGCGTCTTAATTTATCTCGATCGAATGGCATGCGGTGTCCGTCCTTTTTTATGACCTGAATAGACGTCACCTCAGCTCTTTCAAACGTAGTAAAACGTTTGCCGCAATTACAGCACTCCCGCCGTCGGCGAATCACACTACCGTCATCACTCGTCCTTGTATCAACAACACGATCATTGTCCTTATGACAAACCGGACACTTCATCCAACTAACTCCCCATATATTCCTTGATTTTCCTGTACAGGGTTCTTTCCCCAATACCTAACAATCCGGCAGCTGCTTCTCTGTTGCCGCCTACCAATTCTAAAGTTTGCATAATTGCAATTCGTTCTATTTCAGCTATCGTCTTGCCCGCTAGTTTCGGCTGACAATCAGATTCAATCTCATTTTGAGAATCATTACTTCCATTACCAATATTCCCGCTGTCATTCGTACCTACACTAATTACCGCACTATCAGACAAATCCGCATCCGCATCCGCATTCAATGGATCATCCGATAATTCTACAGCATTATTCATAACCTCGCCGTTTCTGACATTATCACCGCTTTCACTATTATTACTATTATTAATGTTATTATCACCTGAAAAAGTCAACACGCCGCCTAGCTCTTCAGGTAAATCGTCGATGTCTATTATTTCATCATAATCAACAACCAGCATACTCTCCGCAACATTCCGTAACTGCCGAACATTGCCCGACCAATCATAATCAAAAAGTATTCTCCGAACCCTTTGCGTTATGCCCTTGATTTTTTTATTATAACGTTCAGAAAAATGTTTTAGAAAATGATCAAGCAAAACCGGAATGTCCATTTTCCGCTCGCGCAAAGGCGGAATCCGTAACGTTACGACTTTCAAACGATGATATAAATCCTGCCGAAACGTTCCCGCTTCTACCGCTTCTTCAAGATTGCGATTCGTCGCCGATAATATTCGTACATTTACCTTGATTGTGTTGTTTGAACCGACTCTTGTAATCTCACCGTTTTCAAGCACTCTCAATAATTTTACTTGCGTTGAAGTCGGCATGTCACCGATTTCGTCGAGAAAAATCGTGCCGCCGGTTGCATACTCGAATTTGCCGACTCGATCCGCTAACGCACCCGTAAACGCTCCTCTTACATGACCAAAAAATTCACTCTCTAAAATATTCTCACTCAACGCGCCGCAATTCAACGCAACAAACGGTTTGTTCTTACGAGGACTATTCTGATGAGTTGCTTGTGCGAAAAGCTCTTTGCCGGTTCCTGTTTCACCCTGAATAAGCACTGTAACATCTGTTGTTGCAACCCGCTTTAAACGATCAATAATCGCTAACATTTGCGGACTATTGCCGACAACACCATTGAATCCGAATTTTTCATCAAGACGTTGTTTCAATTCACGATTTATTCTCCGCAATTGTGAACTTTCTGCTGCACGTTCTGTTATTGTCCGCAGCTGCTTTAGGTCAAGAGGTTTCGGCAAGTAATTAAACGCCCCGCAACGCATCGCCTCAACAGCTTTTTCAACAGAATTAAGAGCTGTCATTACAATTACTTCCGTCTCTTCAGAAATCTGCTTGACAGCTTTGAGAAGTTCAATACCGCTGTCTTGATTTTCAAGCATCAAATCAGTAATAATAACGTCAAAATATTGCGATCCGGCTTTGCTCAATGCCTCACGCTGCGAATGCGCAACTACACAATCCGCATTAAGTTTTTCAAGACTCGCAACCACAACATCAGCATGACTTACATCATCATCTACAACTAATATCGATAACGTATCAGACAAAATTACACCTCACAATAAAACAAATACAAAAAATTAAATCGAAATATCAAAACACAAGATATTGCATCACAACAAAATTTTTTCGTTTGTTACATTTTCGTTACAATAAATAAATTGAAATGCCGAGACACAAGATATTGCGTCTCGACAAAATTATTTTTTCGTAATATATCAGTGTAATATTTTTTTTTGACAGGATAAACAGGATAGCGGTTAGTGGTTAGTGGTTAGTGGTTAGTTCGCATGCGGAGATTAGTACCAGTTATAAGTTCGAATCACTAAATTCATTGTCTTTAATCATTAACTTATAAGTTCGAATCACTAACAACTAAGTGATGGTTTCAAGTTTTGATTCTTTTAATTTATTATTTAAAAATCCTGTCAAAAAACACCTAAAGATGCGGTCGAGACGACCGCGTTCCCGTGAACAATAAATTATTACACAGAGATATTACAGTTTTTTATATGTGAGGTCTTTGGAAATTTCCCTTTTAATAATTACACGACTCTACTGAATAACTACAAATCTCATTTCAAATATCTGCTGCTTCTTAGTGACTTTTTCTCATTTGTTGCCGGGGTTGGTGTTGTTGGTGATGAAGTTGATGTTATTGTCGGCGACGTGAAAGAGACTTGTCGATTTCCTGATTCTGCATTGATAAACGTTGTTGTATCTGTTGCTGGTAAAGGTGCCG
>JAITKS010000224.1 GCA_031278315.1 Planctomycetaceae bacterium
ATATTTTAGGCGGCCGGAACGCAGGCGTCCCGCCTGCATCTTTTTTGTACAAAAAACGCCTAAAGATGCGGTCGAGACGACCGCGATCCCGCAAAAAAATAAATTATTCCACTGATATATTACAATAATTTTTCAGGGACGCAGACATCTTGCCTGTAATGTTTTTGTACAAGAAAACGTTTAAATCTCGGGGCGTTTGCGATACGCCCTTATAATTTCTGCGATACATCTCATACAATTTTGAATTGTTACAATATTACTAATCCTTAATTTTTATCTTTTTTATCTCAACTTCTTATATTGTTCTTTTTCAAAAATCGTTACGATTGAAACATATTTGAGATGAGTTCCGAAAATGCCGATATTTCGGTTATGATAGTCTGTAAACAAGAAACGGGAAGCTGCAATTTGTATTTCACGAAAAAAGTAAATTCGGACAATATCAATTATTCCGCTGACAAATTAAATTATGCGAATTTAATGTGTTAAGATAAAAATGCGGCAGGCAATTTAGACCGGTAATTTAATAAGGTCGAAAATTATTAATTGCAAATCAAATAATTCAAAGAGTTTTTTATTTTATGTATGAAACCTTTTTTGGACTGAAACGTCGTCCATTTCTCGCAATTCCAGATGCGGAGTCTTATTTTCCGACTCCGCAGATGGAAGAGGCGCGATTGTTGATTGAACGTACTGTCAGACGCGGTGAAGGGATTTCTCTTATATTCGGACAAAGCGGTATTGGAAAATCGTTATTGCTCCGAATATTGCGAAATTCGCTCGAATTTGATTTCGATATTGCCTCGCTTGTCGGCGGACGAATTGATAGTGTCAAAGCATTGTTTCAAAATATTTTACACGAGTTGAATCTGCCTTACGCCGGAATAAACGAAACAGAGTTACGGCTAATTCTCGACGATTATGCTAAAACGCAATCTGCCGGATTATTGTTTCTAATTGATGAATCACAGTTCCTCGACCGAGTTCTGATTGATGAAATAAGACTACTACTCAACGCCGACGACGGCTCGAATCCTTTATTCCGAATTGTACTTGCCGGTACAAATGAGCTTGAAGAAAAACTAACTCTTCCGCAATTCGATTCTTTCAATCAACGCGTAACAACAAGAATTTACCTCGATACATTTTCTCGAACAGAAACTTTTCAGTACATCACGCAGCAGACAGATAATTCAAAATATAATGAATTTGCTAAATCTGTTCAAACGAAACAAAACAAAAAACAAATTTCAAATTCAGCAATTTCGGCAAATGCAGAATTTTTCAATAATAATAATTCAGACGATATTGACGTCGTGCGAATTGATTTACCGCACAATAAAAATTCAGAATCGATATTTACAGATTCGGCAAAAGATGAAATATTTCGGCTCACCAATGGTTTACCGCGGCAGATAAATCAACTTTGTGATATTGCACTTCAGATTGCTGCTCAACAGGTTAATGTCAATATTGATGAAATTTTGATTCTCGCCGCTTGGGGAAAATTACAACAATTCAATATCGGCGATGATATGTTGAGTAAACAAAAAGATAAAAAAGATAAAACTGAAAAAAATAAATCGGAAAGTTACACCGAAATTATCGCACGAAAAAAAAATACAATGCGGTTGAAAGAAATAAATTCGCATGTCGAGTACGGACCGCTTGATGACGATACAAAATTTGTAGATATTCACGAAGAGCAAAGAACTCAACCTGTTTATCAAGTTTACAAACCGCCGTATCCCGAAGACGACCTAAACGAGTTTAAAAAAATCGATATTGAACAAGAAGAAAATACATCGGAATATCAAAGTGTCAATCAAGTTAATAACTTTGTGCTAAAGGCTGTAAATACAAACAATCTCGAAACAGAACTCCCCGAAAACAACGAAATTGATGACGACTTGGTTGAGCAATTGATCAGTTTTGAACTTAATACCGCAACAATCGGATTATCAAATCAAGCAACAAATACGTCAGCGGATTTATTATCAAAATCGTTTAATAATTCAACTTGTTCTTTACAGTCTTTACAATCGTTACAATTTTTGCAGCACCAATTATTCGCTTCAAAGATTAATCAAGTTGTTGTGAAAAAGGGAACTCGCCGATTTATTGTCCGTTTCTTTCCGCCTGCTAATGATAATAGTAATGAACAAAATAATAATGAACAAAATAATAATGAACAGAATAGTAATGAAGAAAGTTTGCGTAAAGTTTTTATCGCACATTATTGTTACAAAAAATATGAATTTAACTCGGCAGACGATCATCAATCCAAGTGCAAGTTACCGAAACAAAACGGCGAAATAAATTTATTTTTTACGGTCTGGCGTAATCGTGTTGTGCATTCGTGGATAGGTAATTTATCTGCCGGATACGTAAAAATTACAGCTAGAATTTTCAACGCAAAAAATCGTATAAATACAAAGCCGGAATTAAATAACGATACTACAGAATTTTCAATAATTTCAATTAATTCTCGTGATATTGATTCGGAGGAAGATAATATGAATCGTGAAAGTCTTGAAGAATACGGAGCTGCTGTTTTGAGCGGACGTCCGCAGTTTATTCGTAAAGAACCAAACTACGTTTATCAAAACAGCAGTACTTCAGAATTAGTAAACGAATTAAATAAAATTAAAGACGAAATTAATGTTAATGTTGAATTGGAAATCAAAACAATACTAGAACCAAAAAATAACGTTACAAAAATTCAAACGTCAAATCTTGATAACGAAACCGTTCAAGAGCAAAATAATTATTTGAATAAACAAGATACAAAAATATCGGAAAAATATAATTCAAATTTAAATTCAACTCTCGAAAAAGATCTCGATTCAGATTACAGCATAATTCACCCAGTTGACAACACCAATTTGAACACCGATAAAATTATTTCGATCTGGACAAATCCCGAAATCACGTCAAATGAGATCACGTCAAATGAAATTACCGAAGAGACGAAACCGTATTCGGATAAAAATTATGTTGATTTCACCAAAGAACCGAAACCCGATTCAAATGTTGAAAATTCAAAAATTGAGATTAAAGAAATTGAGATTAAAGAAACTGATGAGATTGAAAACATCGTTGAGAGCAACAGCAATGGTATTGTTCTCAATTGGATAGAACCTTGCAATTCGGAACGCGGATTTGGCGTAGCGTATCGTGATTTTGCGGCGAAAGATAAAACGGATCATATTGATACGGATTCAATTTCTGCGGATGCGTCTGTTATTGCTGATTGGGTTGATAAACGCAACACGCAGCAGAACAGTTTTGATGAACATTTTGAAGAAACGGTTCGCGTTAGACGGGCGATAATTACGCTTGATGATGTTTATCGGTCGGTGTGTAATTTTCAGACTAATCAACAAGGTTCGCCGGAGATATTATTGTCGGCGGAGCGTCAAATTACAGATATTATTAAACGAATAATGCGGGCGGCTGACAAGATTGAAATCGCCGCCGAACAAGCTGAAGATGCCGGACGAAAAATAAATAATGCCGCTGAATTGACTAATATTGCAGGTCAAAATATTGATCGGGCAGCAACAAATGTTGAGACAGAAATCAAGGCGGCAATTCCAAATTATAAAGACTTATTCATACAATTATCTGATTTCCAAAAAACGTTAACTCAAGAGGTTAAAACTTTGATGAGTCAAAAAAATTATCTATCTGACGATAACGGATTTGGTGTCAACGGCAGCAATATTAATGACTCCGCCGATTCGGATATTAGCAAAAACGAAAATAATATCTTATTGAATCAATCACGCACGCATGAGTTAAAAACTTATCGAGGTGAATGCGAAAAAAGATTATCAAGAACCGGAGGAACTGACAACATAAAGTTACCTACCGCCGAAAAACGTGACAGCAATATAAAAGCAATTGATATAAATTCTTTATTTCTTGAGGGTGATTTGTAATAAATTTCGTATTTCAAAATTATTGTTATAAATTTCTAAAAAAATACCCCGCTGAATTATTAGATTTACCAAACATTCTATTGAAAGATTCCTTAAAAAAAATTTAAATCACCCCCTATTTATTTTTTATTTATGCGTTATGATATTCGACCTTTCGCAAATTCTGGTAATTGTGAATTATAAAATTTCATTCCGGAATTAAATTGGACGATTACATGTTGAATAGCTAAAATACTTATTCGTTTTCCTGATTATCAGCTTGTGATAATTTGTCGATTTTAACCCTACATTGTTGACAAAATATTAAACAGCCTGCACTTGAATTTTCAATTAAAATCACTTGCCTATTTATTTATTGGGAAGTTGGAATTTTACGCAATTGTATCGACGGATTTTTTAGTTGATACGGATATTTGTAAATTTCAATATACGTTTAATATTTTGTGTATATTAAAAAAACTGAAACAATTTTAAACTGCTCTAACTTGAATTTTCGGTTAGAACGGTCTGTTTACTTACCTATCAGAAAACAGACTTTCAATGAATATGCTTTTGAATTGCACCGAAATTCATTGTAAGACACATATAATTTTATGTCGAAAACATTGACGAAAGATAAACTGAAAGAAATAATTTCAACCCTTATTTCGGACAGTAAACAAATAATTGCACCTGTTTCTATTGCAGGTAAATATTTTTACCGTGAAATTTCTAATTCAAACGAACCAATTTTTGATTCTGTAATTAAGCCGGCGAATTCTATTAAAGAATTTTTCTTTCCGCAGCATGAAACAATTTGCAACTATTGTTATCGAGGCAAAGAGCTTGTTATATCGGATACAAATTTATTAGACAAAGAACAAGTGATTTTTGGTTCTCGTCCGTGTGAAGCTGCATCGTTACCGATTTTAGATAAAGTGTTCGGATGGGATTTTCAAGACAATTTTTTTCAACAGAGGCGAAAGTTATCGACTGTTATTACGATAGATTGTAAACCTGATAATTTTTGTTTTTGTACTTCGGTCGGACTATCGTCAAAGACGAGTTCGGGGGCGGATGCGATGTTAATTCCGATAAGTGAAAATGAGTTTGAAGTTCGAATATTTACGGACAGGGGGATGAAAATTTTTGATAAGGAAGTAATGGAAAGGGAGGCAGCGGAATCGAGCGAAACTGTATCGAGCGAAACTGTATCGAGCGAAACTGTATCGGGTGAAATTGTATCGGGTGAAACTGTTAATATTGGCGGGTTACCGGAAGTAAAATTTGACGCCAAGAATGTGCAAAATTATCTAACGGAGCATTTTGCAGATGATGTATTTGATCGATTGAGTATTAGATGTATTGGGTGTGGAGTATGTACTTATGTTTGTCCGACGTGTCATTGTTTTGATATTGTAGATGAGGGCGGAGCGAATCATGGTGAGCGGGTTAAGAATTGGGATTCGTGTCAATTTTCGTTTTTTACGTATCATGCGTCGGGTCATAATCCGCGAGGCGATCAATCGGCGAGGCAGAGGAACAGGATTCAGCATAAGTTTAGAATTTATCCAGACAAATTTGGTTCAATTTTATGTACAGGGTGCGGCAATTGTGCGAGAGAATGTTCTGTATCTTTAGGTGTTTTACCGTATGCAGCGGCGTTAGACAAGAAATCAAAAAGCGAGTAATTATTTGTAATATTAGTCATTTCTGATTATTCCCAACAAATTTATTTTCAAATTTTTGTGTAATTTTTAAACACGAAACACACGAACAAGAGCTGCCTATCAAGAAGTCCCGCTAATGACGACACTTTATTAATTGTATGTTTTAGCTTACGGATCAACGCTTCGCAACAAAATTATATCGGCGTTCTCATAACTAACACGATCTTTTCTTTCTTATCTTGTAAGCTCAATTCGTAAATTTTTTTCGATTGTTTATTTATTATTTTCAGTTGTTGTTCCGTTTATGTTTGGCAGATTTGTTAGGTTCGGTAGATATTGAAATGGATTTAGACGATCAATTGGAATTCTAGGCAGAGTTGGTAATGTCGGCGTAGGTCTGAAATCAGGAATGTTCGGACGAGGTTGATTAAATTGAACCGCTGAAATACGTATGTCGTCAATATGAACTTCGCCTAAACTATTCAATGCGAAATAAACATAATAATTTGAATCTTCCGGCACATATCTGTAAAAAGCGAATTCTTTCCATTGTCCTTGTGTTTCTCTGAATCTTAATGCTAAAGGTTCTCCGCCTAGCGAATCGAAAATTGTTAAACCGTCGACGCCTGATTCTAGTGTGACGGGAATTTTAATCCAACCGTTTACGCAAATCATTTCGCCCATCCGGACTCCTACAGGCGGCGAAATCACCCATATTGGCGACGTTTCTATTTGTTTTGGTTTACTCTCGTTGTTTTCCATTTGTGTAATCATTCTCAGTCCATTCATTCCTGTTCGGCTTGCCTGCTGTGCAATCGACAATTGTTCAACTATGCCTTCGATTTTATGCCGTTGCGAAGTCCACCCGCTGCGTTGCCAAGAGCCGATGTCTTCCATATCTCCGCCCGATAATCTGTTTTGACCAAGTATCGCTCCCGAAGTCCGCTGAAATGCCGACAAATAATATGGTAACGTCGCAAATGATACTGATACTGGTGTCATACAAATATTCAAATCATGCCGTGTTGCTTCACGCAATATATCTCTTGCGATAACACGTAAACCGCGAGTTGAACGTTCCGCTTGCAAGTACGCCATCCCATAAGCAGGCGGTGATTGATTGATAAAACTTTTGGCAATATTAATTGCATTATTGGTCATTCTGAAATGTGATTCTTGTTCTTGAAGTGCAATCAGCGGTAACTTATCCCGCGGATGAATCGGAATAGAATTAGATTCTTTCGCTTGTTTTAATGTTTCCATCACCTGACGCATTGACGCTAATTGTAATTCTGCTAAACGGCATGCGAGATATGCACAACGCTCGCCGATAATTTTTGCCCGTTCACCAATTCTAGCGTAGAATCCGTCAACTTCACCGAAATAAACGAGTGAATTTAAGCTGATTTCGTCGAGTAAAACTTCTGTCCCGCCTGCAACTCGGCGAGTCGTAAGCGGAAACATACGGTTAGGAACAATAAGATAAGCACCGTAAGTATCGGGAATACCGGGAATGATAAATTGAACCGACCCTTCAAATGCGCCGCTAACTGCAAGTTGACTATTACGCTCTTGCCAAATTGGGACAAGTAAGCGAGTGCGTCCAGCTTGAAGTATTGCGGCGTTCATTTGACTGCGTCCGGTTGATTTAACTAATGTCGGTTGATCGCGTCCGCCTGCGAACCAATCTTCGATCAATTGTAATTCCCAGTTGATTAACTCAAGTGATGTACGGCGATATTCCGTTACGGGATCGTTATTAGTCAAAGGAGAATTAGACGTGAAAATAATTCCATGAACGCCGCAAGCGAGTGCCTGATGAACTTGCATTTTAATTTGTTCGTGAGTAATTGCACAAATTTCGTGTGTATTGCCGCCGAACATTATCCATTGATTTGTAACTTTCGGGTCGATATCGGTTTGTATGGTTGTCCAGAATGGTGTATCGGGGCGGGCTAATGTTTGATAACCGGATTGCCAGAGTGCGAGTTCATTGAAATCAAGCGAGGACAATAGCGGTTGACTTTCCATTAAGAGAACATCAACAATACGGCTGTATTCCCATACGCCGCTTCGTGCTGTACAGATAATTGGACGGCGGCGAATACGGTCTGCGCTTTGTAAGAGTGTTATACGATTAGTATCTTCTTGATGACGCGGTTGAGTACAATCATCGCCAAGATTCCATGCAAGTACGTTATCGTAAATTGGACTTGCGATAGATATATTCATATCGGATTCTTGTAATTTATCGAGCGGTGTTGAATCGTTGTAAATTTTAGAGTTAGCGATTTCGTTTGGACTTGGAGGTTTACAGATTAACCAAACGCCGGCTTCTCGTGCTTCGCGTAGTAGTGATAAACTCGGACGTTCTTTAACCAATACTGTATTAAATTCAAGTTTACGCAAAAATGCGAGAGGTTCGCCTTGATATTCTATCGCACGGACGCCAATCGGAATATTATTGACAAGCAGAATTTTATCGGAAATTTGAATAGTTGTTGCGGAAGGTTGGAAGTTTTGATTTTCTGATATTATGTTATTGATGCCGGTATTATTTTGTTGTAAAAGTGTAAATTTTTGAATCGAGTTTGAGTTGTCTTGAGGATATAGTGTACGTGAATTGTTGTTAAATCCAGTATTTCGTTCAGGTATGCGGGAATGAGATTGCAGATTGAATACCGGTTGAGTTTGATTTAAATTTTGAGTTTGATTGTGAGTTTGAGTTTGATTGTGATTTTGATTTAAATTTTGATTTGTAGAGTTGATATTGTTCGGCAATAAATGCGGATTAAATTTTATCGGCGAAGGTTGAGACGAAAGTTGCGGTGAAGTTTGTGGAAAAGTTTGTGGAAAAAATTGTGGTGAAGGTTGTGGAGAAAGTTGTGGTGAAGGTTGTGGTGAAGGTTGTGGAAAAGTTTGTGGAGAAGTTTGAGGGGAAGTTTGAGGAAAAGGTTGTGGTGAGAGTGGAGTTGAAACGAGTTTATCTGGGTTGAATCCCCAGATTTTTTCTATCCATTCGGAGTTTGTAACGTGTGTAGTAAGAAATTCGCATTGTGAGCTTGCGAGTAATTTGAATCCGTTAAAATTTATTGGGTCGAATAGGGAGTTGATTTGATTGTTGTATTTTTCGAATGTGTTTTGAAATTCGTCGCGGGTTGGCAGGACGCCTGTTGTATTGAGTTGACCGATATTGACAACTTTATAGTTAGTGTTATTAGGAACGGGTTCGATGAATAGAACGAGTTGTCGAACGTATTTTTCGCGCAGGTCGAGATTATTTAATTCGGCGCGTAGCGGGATGAGGATTTTATCGGCTCTTTGCCAGAGGTTTGGTTTTCCGTTTTGATCGTGAAAGTTAAGAGTTTCCCAATGGTTAGGGCTAGTGTAAGCCGAGCCGGCGACGATAAATGTAATAGGTTTTCGTGTTTGAGGGTGTATTGAATGTGGTAAAACAATTTGTGCTGCGAGAATTATTCCGCAGTCGTTGGCGCAGATTTGGACGGACGGATCGAGTTCGTCGATTAGTGAGGGATAACCGATAGTGTGACCGAGTGAGACTGAAGATTTATTAGGCAGATATAATTTGATTTGTTCGTTGATTTGATTTTTATTTTGCCGGACAAATTTATGTTCGATAATTTTTGTGATTCCGGTATTATTTTCGATGTGTAATATTTTCCAGTTTGGAGATTGTGCGGATGATTGTGATTTGGTTGAATTGAAATCTAGTGCAGACTTTGTGGAGTTTGTGGTAGAAGTTGTAGAGTCTGTTGTAGAGTCTGATGGAAAAATCACGGGCAGTAATTTTGATTCTGACAGCGGCTGAATTTGTTGTGTAGAAGTAGAAGTAGTAGAAGTAAAAGTAGAAGAAGTTGTGTGAGGAGTTTTGGGATTATTTATTTGCGCAAAGGCGGCATTTACCAACAGTGAGTGGTGGTAAAATGCAGCAAACGATATAATTAAAAAAATAATAATGTGCACGTTCAAATTTTTTAATGTAGCAGTGAAATATTTGTGATTGTGATTGTGATTGTAGTGTAATAGAGTCGTTGACGTTTTACGTCTCTTTATAAAAATCCAATGCTTTGATGCGGCGATTGAAATATTATTTACGAATCATATTAATCGTCCTTTTTTTTTTCAATCAAGTGAATCGAGGTTTAGACATTTAGTCATTTAGGGCGAGTATAATTTTAATTTCAAGCAAACATTCAACTGACATATTACTCAAAGAGTAATTTTTAACTGTGCAAAATATATATTGAACTGAAATATTACCTAGAATTGATAAAGGACAACGTAATTATGAGAATTGTACAAATTATAAAAAATCAAGAAAAGACCAATTTTAAAAAATTCGTAATATATCTGTGGAATATTTTTTTTGACAGGACAAACAGGATAGCGGTTAGTGTATAGTGGTTAGTGGTTAGTGGTTAGTTCGCATGCGGAGATTAGTACGGATTCTAAAGTTCAAATCACTATGGTTTCAAGTTTTGATTCTTTTAATTTATCATTTACAAATCCTGTAATCCTGTCAAAAAAACAAAACTAAAAAATGCGGTCGAGACGACCGCGTTTCTGTTTGAAATTTTTTTTTAGAAATTCCATTCTGGTTTTAACCTACATTAGCCATGTTAAATATCGGTAACATCAGAGCAAGAACTAGGAATAATACAATTACACCTAATAAAATTAACATTATCGGTTCAATAAATCTTACAGCTAAATCGAGAGCCCGCCAGTTTTTTTTCTCTAGCGAAATAGAAGCTGAAATCAAAACAGAATCAAGAGTATTCGATTCTTCGGCAACCGCAATCATTTCTGTAAGAGATTTTGGAAAATTCCCCGATTCTGCTAACGGAACGGCTAATCTTGTTCCGCTGCTTATTTTTTCTGTTGCTTTTTGAATTGCATTTAATAACACCCGATTACCAATTGCATCACCCGCAATTTCTAACGATTTTACTATCGGTACACCATTTTTCAGCAAAGTTCCCAATGCTCTACAAAAACGTGAAATCGCAAATCCCTCATATACCTTGCCTGCAATTGGAACTTTTAATTTCAGATTATCCATAATAAGTCTGCCTCGATCCGTTGCACTCCAAAAACGATACCACAAAGAACCAATAAACAAAATCGGTACGCTAAACGCTAAAATATATTTCATTCGCCCCGAAATAAATAATAACCATTCTGTCATTTGCGGCAACTCGCCACGATTACGTAACTCTTTGAATAGAACGTCAAAATTCGGAACAATAAAAACCATTATCACAACAACTACCAATACCAAAAAAATCAACAATAATATCGGATATACTATCGCACCAATAATTCGTCCGCG
Organism: Planctomycetaceae bacterium; assembly: GCA_031278315.1. GTDB lineage: Bacteria > Planctomycetota > Planctomycetia > Pirellulales > Thermoguttaceae > WRKP01. The sequence continues at coordinate 10,947 of JAITKS010000224.1, forward strand.
TAAATCATCTAGTGCCTCTGTATGTTCCGCAACATGACTCAAAGATTCTTCAAGAAAACCGCCCTCACTGCCGGCTCGAACCATCTGAACTCCCATTTCGCCAAACACGATTTGATAACGTCCCATCGCCTCTGCCAACGTGTCGCCGGATTCAACACGGCGATATACATTGTCAAGAACAAATTTGAAATTCGTATTAGAAGTCTGATCGTGCAATATCTTCAAAGACCTTAATAACGGAACGCCGCCGCGTAAAAGATCAGATAATTGAGAATAAAACGAGGCTAAAAGCTCTCCCTTTACCCGACGTACTTTACCGGTGATTACTTGTTGCATCACGGGTACAATTGAAATCGGAAACAAACCGCCCGCAGAAATTGCCGCCGCCGCTTCCATTTCATTTGCCGCATCTAAAACACCTTCAAGTTTTGACCCTATCTCATTGCGGGCAACATAACGATACTCTGGCATTACTAATTACCTCTCAAATAAAAAAATGTCTAATCAAAAAAATAAACAAATCACTATTACCAATTTTGCTCTTTCGGATCGATTTCTATGAATACCAACCTAAAACGAAAACCAAAATTTCAAATATGAGAAGTATATATTACCAAATTTTTAACATTTGAATATTATACGTAACACAATATATTCAGTTGAATAATTTATTGTTAGAAAGAACGCGGTCGTCTCGACCGCATCTTTAGGCGTTTTTTGTAAAAAACAGTGCAGACGAGACACCTGCGTTTCTCTTAATATTAGTTGTTAGAAATTCACATAAATTACAAACTAAAAAATCTCTGTGTTATCTGTGATAAATAAAAAATTTATCTATTTTCTATCATCGGAAATTCCGAAGATAGATTTTTTTGACGAAATATTATTTTATCTATTTTCTATCATCGGAAATTCCGAAGATAGATTTTTTGACGAAATATTATTTTATCTATTTTGCATCGTCAGAATTTTCGATTTTTGTAATATATACTTTTCACACTTTAGATTTCGGTATTCGTTTTAAACTTAAATTGCCCTTGTAGGGCGAATACATAGACAATTTTTTGACTCAAAAACAAGTTGTATTTATTAAAAAATATTGCAACGTTTATTGACAATATTTTCAATTAAAAAAATAAAAAACGAATGTAATATATCAG
>JAITKS010000319.1 GCA_031278315.1 Planctomycetaceae bacterium
ATCAAGCCGCCAACTTGATTCCGTATTTTCAACTGTCCGAAAATGTATCTCATCGACGCAAAAATCTGTCATAGTTTTTTTGTAACAATAAATGTTAATGTAATTGGAAGTAAGTAAGTAAGTAAGTAAGTGTAAGTAAATAATTGTAAGTAATTGTAATATTTCAGCCGAATTTTTGTTTTTCAAATTTTTTTGAAATACGAAAAACACGAAAAAAAATATAAAATAAAAATTTTTCGTATATTTTGTAATCTCAAAAAAAAAAATCTCCGTGTCCTCTGTGGTCAATAAAAAAAATATCTAATCCTGTATCTTCGGAATTTCCGATGATAGATTTTTTAAATATATCAGTGGAATAATTGTTTTCTTTTTTTGGTTGTTTACAAATTTTAAATTATCAATCACATACCTGTTAAGTCCCGCGGGGACGACACTTTATTAACCGTATGCTTTAGCTTACGGATAAAGGAACCTTATCTTTCACCTAATTTTTTTAAAACATTAAAAAGCCTGCTTTCCAATAGGTAAGCAGGCTTTTACGCTTTTAAATCACCAAAATTCACCACAATATTAGTACGAGTTGTATATTACTCACACCTTTAAGACTTTTAAGCCGGCGGTTCTAAAAAAGGCGGTTTATCAGCTTCGTCAGTTGAATTATTTGTCGAATCACTTTTGTTTATTTCAGTTTTACTTGAATCAGATTTCTTTGGTTCAGTTTTACTCGAATCAGATTCGTTTTGATTCTTTTGACTATTATTATCAACCTTGCTATTATCAACCTTGCTATTGTCAACCTTGCTATTGTCAACCTTGTTATTGTCAACCTTGTTATTGTCTTTGTTTGAATTTGAATCGGCTGGAACATCTTCGATATTGATAATTCTTTCATTCTGTTTTGCCGCGGTTTGCTCAACAGGAATACGATTTAGAACTACTCGTTGACGTTCAACCGTGTAATTATACGGTACGATTTTTTCAACATAAATCGGTTTACGGACAATTCGTTTAATCGGCACTACTTTTGCAACTTGAACTTCATACGGTTCAATACGTGTTTCCGTAACAGTTTTATACTTTGTTACAGGCACCTTTTCGATATGTTCTTCCGTAACGATTTTGCGAACAGTTACAGGCGTTTGACGTTCAATCCGCTCGACAATAGGTTTATAAGTCGTGTAAGGTACTTTGCGGACAACAACTTCCTCAACAGTTTTGGGAACTTGTACTTCTTGTTTTTTTATAATCTGTTCATCTTTAATTGTTGTACGCGTAACCGGAACTTGCTCATAATGCTGCTCTTGAATAGTAGTAGTTACGGGAATTGTTTCGGTAACATAATTGGGTTGATAAACTTTTTCAGTACGAAATTGCGGTTCAGCACGCATTGGCGTAAAATACAATCCCGGCAGCCGCCATCGATTCGTACCCGAAACAGGATCATAATATTCACCGCCGTTTTGCCAAGTCAATCGATTGTAAGTTCTACCCGGAATTTCAACTTGCCTCGTAACATATTGACCCCGATCAACAGTACGAGTTTGATAATTTGTTACCGGTTTATTAACTGTGTACGCTCGTGTTTCATAGCGTGTTTCTTGTACTGGAATCTGCTTTATTTCTACTACTTCTTGAACTTCCGTTTCGTAAACTTGTTTGGGAACAACATATCGTTCTTCGCGTTCATTTTTCTCCTCGACGTACCGCGTAACGTTATAGCTGGTGTCTTGCATTTGAGTTTCCTCAACCGGACGATTAACTGTAACTTTACGTTCAACATAATTTGTCTCTGGAACTTCACGTGCGACAGTAATACGGCGTTCACGTTTTTGTGTTTCCCATTGTGTCTGAAATTCTGTTACCTCTTCATCGACATATTGTGTTTCAACTACTTTTTTATAAGTAGTGTGAACAACAGGTTCTTTTATTATTGTCGATGTAAGATTGTACTTTTTCCCGCCGTAAACAACAGACCTACGCGAATCTGCTGCCGATAAGAAATTGATCGTACTAAACGAAATTACCAACATGGTAATTGTAAATATCATCAATCTTTGTGATTTCATTTGAAACCTCGTTTGGGGTTGTTAGGTTAGTTTTGGTCTATGAAATTTAAACAAACAATTCGAACATTTTGATTATTGATATTTATATACGTATCGTTTTATAAATTTCGGCGGCACAAAAACGTTTTTCATAAAACTTGCGTTCCATAAGTAAACAAACTGATATGACCGATTCTTATATGTACGATTCGTAATATCGTAAACAGATTTTTTAATCAATATGTGCGAACAGCGTCAAGTTGAATTGATGTTTCAGAATGTTCAAATTACATTCAATGAAAATCAAATAACATGACTTTAACTATTTTCGCAGGAATTATGCAAAAAGCAAATAACCTGCCGAAATAATCGACACGATCATTATTATATGAAATTTCTGCACAAATAACACCTGATTCAAATATTCAAATTAATATATTTCAAATAATTTTTATGTAATTATCGTTATAACCCCTACAATCGATACAAGACGTCTCTATACATACCGCACTATAAATTTCAGCGGTATAAATACGTAAAAAACAGCTTTCCGAATAGATAATCAAACAACTCAAATCAAAAATTCAAATAAGAACAAGTAAAAAATTATTATTAGAAATTTACTTTTATTAATGTCAGCAATAGACAAGTTACCTGAATTTTGTAAGATATTCCGCTTTGTCGTTTAAATTAGAACTTGTTGTTTTAATATTTCGATAATTATTTCGACTGATATTTTATTTTAAATTTTATTTTTAATTTTCAATTTTTAATTTTTAATTTTACTCTTACTTGAATTTTCAAATTGAGTTGCCTGCTTTCCGCTTTCAGATTTCCAATAATTAAAATAATTAATCAAACCGCTCGAACCGAAAATTCAAATGAGACAGTTTAAACTCCTGCCGATTTTTTAAGTAAACCGGCGTTGTAAACTGAAATGCAAATGATAACAGCTTAAAATGTTAAATGTAACTGAAAAACAAAAACGATTTTTACCTGAACTTCGGTCTCCACAAGAATTGATAAATTTTTCTCAAGCTGACTTGATTAACCTCGCAGCAGAAATACGAGAAGAGATTTATCGGCTTTACGATTGCCGTTCTGTTCATTTTGCTTCTAATCTCGGAGTTGTCGAGTTGTGTATTGCATTGCATTCGACATTTGATTTTTCCGTTGACCGTCTTATTTGGGATACAGGTCACCAGATTTATCCGCACAAATTACTTACCGGACGTTTCGAACGATTTCAAACTATCCGCACTAAAGGCGGCTTGATGGGATTTCCCAATCCGGCAGAAAGCGATTACGACTTGTTAATGACCGGACACGCCGGCTGTAGTATCGGCACCGCACTAGGCTTGGCAAGCGGAGACGATCTAATTTCAGGAAAAAATAAACGGCACAGTATAGCAGTAATCGGTGACGGCGCCTTCAGCAGCGGCGTAGTATTCGAAGCAATGAATCACGCAGGTTGGATACGAAAAAATATTACAGTAATTTTAAACGACAACAAAATGTCAATTTGCCCGCGCGTCGGCGGACTTTCAATACATCTCGATAAAATTCGGATGCATCCGTCGTATCAGCGTTTAAAGCAGCAGTTGCACTGGCTCGTTGATAGTTTTCCAACTCTCGGCAAGTCAATGGATTCTATTTTGGCAAGATTCAAAAATGCAGTCAAAGCAGGACTACTCGGAGGAATGCTATTCGAAGAACTCGGATTTCGTTATATCGGACCGATCAATGGTCATAATATCCCGCGATTACAACGTTTTCTAAAAATGGCACGAAGTATTGATGATCCCGTTTTATTACACGTTTTCACCGAGAAAGGTCACGGTTTTAAACCCGCAGAAAATAATCCGTCAGCATATCACGCACCTGCTCCGGGCGGAATGAATAATAAAATTTCAAACGTAAACAATGTCAACAAAGTAAACGATGTAAACAAACTAAACGATGTAAACAAACTAAACGATGTAAACAAACTAAACGATGTAACCAAAGTAAACGATGAAAAATTATCGGATCAAAAAATAAACGACACATGGGTTCGTGAAGAATCGGATGCGGAATCGATTTCGGCAGTAAGACCGGAAGAGCAAGTTTCTTTTACAGAGATTTTTCGTAATTCAATTTTGCAACTAATGCGTGAAAATGATCGCATTTGTGTAATCACCGCCGCAATGTGCAGAGGAAATATGCTTGAACCGATTCGAGAAGAATTTCCGCAACGTTTTTTTGATGTCGGAATTTGTGAATCTCATGCTGTTATTTTTGCTGCCGGACTTGCGAAATCTGGAATGATTCCTATTGTTGATATTTATAGTACATTTATTCAGAGAAGTTATGATCAAATTTTTCAAGAAGTTTCGTTACAGAATTTACCAATAATAATGTTGCTGGACCGCGCTGGACTAACAGGACCCGATGGTCCCACGCATCATGGTGTATTCGACATCTGTTTCTTGAGACCGTTCCCGAATATGACAATTATGACTCCAGCCGACGCTTCAGATGTTGATCCGATGTTACGTTTTGCTATAACGGCAGGAACTCCGCAAGCTATACGTTATCCGAAAACTAAATGCGGAGGCTATCGAAATAATGTTGCGCAAATTCAGGCAGGTAAGGCTGAAATTATCAAAACCGGCAATGATGGTGCAATTGTTACATGCGGACCGTTTCTGAATATTGCAATCGAAGCCGCTGATATCTTGCACGAAGAATATAATATTTCAACCGGAGTAATAAACGCAAGATTTATTAAACCGCTCGATACAGAAACTATTTTGCAACCAATAAAAGATTGTAAATTTATCGTTACGGTAGAAGAGGGAATGCTCGCAGCAGGATTTGGAAGTGCCGTACTAGAAGCAGCTAATGAACTATACATTGACACAAGAAAAATCAAAAGAATTGGATTCACGGACAAATATATCGAACACGGTGAAAGAAATGAATTACTAGACGACACAGGTCTAAATGTAAAAAACATAGTTGAAACTTGCATAAAAATAAACACGTTATTTGAAAATTTGTAAAATATACACATCGTACTATGAATTTCGACAATATAGTATATAAGTCAATATAGTATATAAGGTGTATTCAGCAAAAATCTATTTTCAGATAATTAAATAAACAAATCGAACCGAAATAAAAAAATGAAATCATATCGGGAAATTTTAACATTGAACATTCCGAAACGTGTTGATTTTGTCAACATTACGGAAAATGTCAGAGAAGCGGTTAAAAAGAGCGGAATCCGCGAAGGTTTAGTATTGGTCAATTCGATGCATATAACGTCTTCGGTTTTTATAAACGACGATGAATCAGGATTGCATGAAGATTACAAAAAATGGCTTGAACAACTTGCGCCTTATGATCCGTCGCCGGTGCGTTATGCTCATAATCGTACTGGTGAAGACAATGGAGATGCACATCACAAACGTCAAATTATGGGACGTGAAACCGTAGTTGCGGTAACAGACGGCAAACTCGATTTCGGAACATGGGAACAAATTTTTTACGGAGAATTTGACGGACGCCGTCCAAAAAGAATTTTGATAAAAATAATTGGTGAGTAATAGTTAGAAATCAGGTAATATTCAATTTCAATTGATAAAAACACAAATGGTCTTAAAAGAAGCTCTTGATAGTGAGTCTAATAGTGAGTCTATTAGTTTACGGATTCCGCTTTGTGATTTAGTTCATCGCGGTTATGAGATTACTATTGGTTCAAGTAATCTCAATAGTGTCGGGTTGATTATTTCGCGATTTAATTCGTGTTCGCGAATAGTAATTTTGACAGATTCAAATGTGCAGCGTTATGGTTATTCGAGTGTAGTCGAGAGTTCTTTAGTAAACGCCGGATTTGATGTTCATGTTGAAATAATCGAGGCAGGCGAGCGAAGTAAAAGTATAGAATCGGCGATTAAACTTTGGTCGAATTTTTTGTCGTTGGGAATTGATCGTAGTAGTATTTTAGTATCGGTTGGCGGCGGTGTAGTTGGCGATCTTGGCGGATTCATTGCAGCAACTTATGCTCGCGGGATACGATTCTTTCAGATTCCGACTACTCTTCTTGCGCAAGTTGACAGCAGTGTAGGAGGCAAAGTTGGAATAGATTTACCGCAAGCCAAAAACATGGTTGGATGTTTTTATCAACCGCTAGGAGTATTGATTGATTCGGCATCTCTTAAAACTTTACCGGATATAGAGTATATTTGCGGATTGGGCGAGGTCGCAAAGTATGCTGTTTCGTTGGATACTGAATTATTTAATGTGTTAGAAAAAAACGCCGAAAAAATAAAATTACGTGATTCAGAATTGTTAAAGTATATTGTAAAAAGATGTTGTGAGATAAAAAGTCAGATTGTAAGCGAGGATGAATTTGAGAAAACAGGTAAACGTATCCTTTTGAATTATGGACATACTTTTGCGCATTCTTTGGAAATAGTTAGTGATTTCAAGTTATTTCATGGACTAGCGGTAGCAATTGGTTCGATTTATGCCGCAAGACTAGCAGAGCGAATGGGAATGGTTGACAAAGAGTTTGTTGAAAGACAGATCAAATTGTACAAATCAATTGGGTTACCGGCGGAGTTGCCGGAAGAATTATTGGTTACGATAAATTATGACGAAATAATTAATTTGATGACGCATGACAAAAAATCTGAATCAGGCAATTTAAGATTTGTTTTACCGACACAAGTAGGTCAATGTCGTGTCGTGAAGGATATTGATCCAAAAATTATCAAACAAGTGTTATGTGAAAATAATTAATGTCAACAATAAATTTATTACAAGATTGATAACTTAACATGATACCTTGACAATTGTGAAAGAACAGAAAAACAAGCCGGAAAAAAATATATAGTAGTTTTTGTAACTATTTTATTAGAATATTTTATTGGATATTTTTGTGATGTACGATATACTCCTTGTACTTAAAAATTAAAATTTATTTTTTATTTTTTGGCAATATATCAGAGATATTTTTCAGTGATATATTTGCAGTCATGTTACCCCCCATACAATCACCAAAGTAGAGCCAAGAGACACGATGCTTTGTGTCTCTATTGTGAGTTGAAGATATTCAACTAAAATATTGCCGTTGAAATATTACATGGATTTAATATATCAGTGAAATTTTCAAAGGTTTTAAAATTCATAACTCAAAAAAAATTGAAAACAAAAAATTCTGCCTAGTATATTACAAATATTTTAGTTGGGAACGCAGGCGTCCCGCATGCATCGTTTTTGCAAAAAACGCCTAAAGATGCGGTCGAGACGACCGCGTTCCCGGAAACAATAAATTATTCCAATAAAATATTACAGAAATTCTTATTTAGTAATTCTATTCGTTTAATCTTGAAAACAGTTTACGATATACGTTTAGATCAATATCGCCGTTTATCATAAATACGGATCCGTCAGCTCGTGTGAAATTTGCGCCGT
>JAITKS010000325.1 GCA_031278315.1 Planctomycetaceae bacterium
GAAACGTATGAAAAATTAGTAACATTAACCCGAAATTTAGGAGTAAAAATTATGTCCCCGTCAGCAGCAGAAACATATTGGAACGAAGCCACAATCCAAGGCGAAGCTAGAGGTGAAACAAGAGGTATAGCAATAGGCGAAGCTAGAGGTGAAGCTAGAGGTAAAGCAATAGGCGAAGTTAATTCAATAATTCGAGTGTTAAGGCGTCGAGTTGGTGAACCGTCGGCAGAGTTGAAAAGTAGAATTATGAACATACAGTCTATTGATAAACTTGATGAGCTTTTGGATTTTGCATCTACATGTGTATCGCTTGGAGAATTTGCAACAGCGTTAAATTAACATAATGTTTCAGTAGAATGTCTAAACAAAGAAAGACACAATAATATAGAATAAAAATGGTAAATATATCAGTCGAATATTTGTTTGAGATTAAAATTGTATTACCTTGTAAGGTTGACAGGATTATAAACAATTCGTGATTTAATTGTTTTTTCGTTGACCTTTCAGGGCGTTGGGTTGATAAGAAATCAAGCTAATTATGTTATCGTTGAAAAAAATTTTTTTTTCACTGATATATTAAAAATTTTATAAGTAAAAAGTAATATGAAAATTTACATTTCAGGTGAATATTTTGAGAAGTCGGAAGCAAAAGTAAGTGTTTTTGATCATGGTTTTTTGTATGGTGACGGAGTGTTTGAAGGAATGCGGGCTTACGGCGGTAAGGTATTTCGATTACATGATCATATTGAGCGTTTGTGGGAATCAGCGAAAGGAATAGCTTTGGATATTCCAATTGCGGCGGCAGAGATGGAAAAAGCAATAAATGAAACTCTTGATGTAAATGGCATAAAGGATGGTTATATTCGTTTGATAGTAACGCGAGGTGAAGGAACACTCGGACTTGATCATTATCTTTGTCGTGATCCGCAAGTAATTATTATCGCTGATAAACTTGCTCTTTATCCGCACGAGCTTTATGAAAATGGACTTGAAATCGTTACAGCTTCGACGATTCGTATAAATCCTTCAATGTTGAGTCCGCAAGTTAAGTCGATGAATTATTTGAATAATATTTTAGCGAAAATAGAGGCATACAAGGCTGGTTGTGTTGAAGTGTTAATGTTAAATTCGCGAGGTGAAGTTGCGGAATGTTCTGGGGACAATATTTTCATTTATAAACGAGGTGTATTACATACGCCGTCGCCGGAAGCAGGAATATTAGAGGGAATAACGAGACGAGCAGTTCTAGAAATCGCAATAAAAACAGGATTAAAAGTAAAAGAATCGCCAATGACTAGACACGATATTTTCACAGCAGATGAATGTTTTTTAACCGGCAGTGCAGCAGAATTAATTCCTGTCGTAAAGCTAGATAGTAGAATTATAGGTACTGGAAAACCGGGTGAAATAACAAAAAAACTACTCAAACTATTCCAAGAAGAAACAAAAAAATCGTAACTATTCGGTAGTGAGTGTTACAAAGTTTGATTTTTTATAATCACAGAGAACACAGAGATCACAAAGAATGAAATTTTTATAATATATCGGTGGAAATTTTGTTGTTCAATTTTATTTCTACTTAATTTTCTTAACAAAACGATTCAGTAAAAAATATCAAAAAACATAAAATTCATTATTTTATTGTTGAAAAAATTAACTTGAAATTTTTGCGGAATTCTACTGATATATTACAAAAATCGTAATTATTCTATAGAAAAATTTAGTAATATTTTTGCGGTAATCTGGAAGAGAATATATTGTCCGAGTTGTAAATAAATTCTGTTTTAGTACAATCTTATTGTCAGTGTGCGTTAATAATTTCGGTGTGCGTTAATAATTACAATGCGAATCGATAATCGATAGTAAAATTCTTTTTATTGTTATGATGAAACGTTCTATATCAACTGTTTCAATTTCTTGAATCGATATAAATTCCGCAGTGTAACAAATGCAACAAATACGGCATGCACTTGATATTCGTTACGAAAAAGATACAAGTTACAAATTACAAGTTACAAATTACAAGTTATTTTTTAATATACGCATTGTACAAAGAATTTCGGCGGTATGATTGCGTAAAAGACTTGTTTTCCCGATAAGTAATCAGGCGGCTCGAACTGAAAAAACAAGTTAGGGCAGTTTACAATTCGATTTTTTTAGGAGTTAAATTTATAAATATGGCAAAATTTATTTTTGTTACAGGCGGCGTTGTTAGTTCTCTTGGTAAAGGATTGACTTGTGCATCAATTGGTATGTTGCTTGAACATCGCGGACTTAATGTGCGATTACAGAAATTTGAACCGTATATTAATGTCAATCCTGGATTACTTTCGCCGGCTCAACATGGCGAAGTTTATGTTCTTGACGATGGTACAACTACCGATCTTGATTTAGGTCACTATGAACGTTTTACCAATACAAAGCTAACTTGGAGCAGTAGTTGGACAACAGGTCAAATATATCAGCGGGTATTTGAGAAGGAAAATCGCGGTGAATATCAAGGTGCGGCTGTTCAAGTTATTCCGCACATTACCAATGAAATCAAGCAGTGTATAATGCGAAATATTGGTTCTGATACGGATGTTGTTATAACTGAAATCGGCGGTACGGTTGGCGATATTGAGAGTTTACCGCACATGGAAGCGATTCGTCAATTTGCTCTTGATGTAGGCAAGGAAAATTGTCTTTATATTCATCTTGCGTTGGTTCCATTTCTCAAAGCGGCGAAGGAGTTGAAAACAAAACCGACACAATATAGTGTTGGTCAATTACGTCAAATTGGTATTCAGCCGGATATACTTATTTGTCGGACAGAGGTTTCGCTTTCGCAGGAGGAGCGTTCTAAAATCGGTCTATTTTGCAATATTGCAACGGATGCTGTAATAGAAGAGAGGGATAAAGATTTTTCGATATATGAAGTTCCTTTAAGTCTTACTGAAAACAAGCTAGACCAATTAATAGTTGACAAATTATGTATAACTAAAGCTGTTCCGCTCGATTTATCAGATTGGCGGGAGTTAGTGTATAAGCTTCGCAATCCGCAGCATGAAATTACTGTTGCTGTTGTTGGAGAGTTTGCGGGGTATCGTGACGCTTACAAGTCAACTTATGAAGCGATTGAGCATGCAGGAGTTAAACGAAATACGCGAATTCGTATATTTTGGAAACCGAGTCGTGAGATATTACAGTCAGATGCAAAATATGAGTTAAAAAAGGCTAATGCAATTATTCTTTCGGGCAGTTTTGGTGAATCTGATATTGAGGGCAAAATTGAATCTGTGCGTATTGCCCGTGAGAACAATATACCTTTTCTTGGAATTGGACTTGGGATGCAAGCGGCAATTATCGAGTTTGCACGTAATGTGATGAAACTTGAAAATGCGAACTCTACTGAGTATGACAAAGACACTCCGCATCCGATAATTTCGCTTCTTGATGAGCATCGTGTTTATACTCGCAATGGGGGGACATTGAAAATTGGTGCGGACACAACTGTATTTAAGGTTGGCAGTAAGATTCATGCAGCGTATGATAAAAACCAACTTGCTTATGAACGGTTTAGATGCCGTTATGAGTTTAATAATCAGTATCGTGAGCAATTAGAGCGTAATGGGATGCAAATTACGTCAACGAGTCCTGACAGTTTATTGGTTCAGGGAGTAGAGTTATCGAATTGTAATTGGTTTGTTGGAGTCCAGTATCATCCTGAATTTAAGTCGCAGCCGACGAAACCGCATCCGCTTTTTGTTGCTTTAGTTGATGCTGCAATTAATGTATTAAAAAACAGGTGATATATCAGTGGAATCTTGCAAAGGTTTCAAGTTTATTTTTAGCCAACCTTATTTTTCACCTTATTTTTCCGAACAAAACAACCTTAGTAGCAAGCAATGAATCACAAAAAAACAAAACTTTATTACCTTATTATAAAAAAATGAAATTTGTTAATAAGGTAATAAGGTTGAAAATAAGGTTCGTTTTAAAATTCATAACATCAAAAAAATCTCCCTCTGTGTTCTCTGTAGTTAATAAATTCTTCTTTGAGATTACTAAATATACGAAAAAAATATGAAATAAAATTTTTCGTTTATTTCGTTATTTCGTGTGTTTTGTGATCTCAAAAAAAACAAAATTTCACTGATATAATATTACTTTAATATTAGATTAATTATTTTCATTTTGGTTTGTCGGGGCGATTTTGGGGTATTTCTATATTTACATCTGAAATAATTTCACCTTTATCGTTCCATTTTATTTGACGGCCGAAAAAAACGATTCTTAACATAACGGCAATAAGACGCTAAAAAACCTTCGGATGAATTTTAACTTCGACTCCTGTACCGTCTATTACAAATTGACGGCGATTTCTATGTGTTTTTGAATCTATTAGACCTTTTCTCTAACCAAATAGTAATTCCTAAAAAAAATTGAAAAGACTTATTATTTCACTTGCTCATTTTGCTTATTTAATTTGCCGTGATCAAGTTAGAGAAAAGGTCAATTACAATTTTTTTCTCTGTTAAATTCTCTGGTGTTCAAATTAATTTATTAGAGCAAGTGTTCCTAATTGTCGATAGTCAATTTTTACATATAATATTACACTTTGCCGACACATTAATAAATGTAGAAATTAGTACAGTTGACAATTCATAACAATCGGATAACTATAAATTAAATTTATGAAAATACTTGCCAATGAATATCAGTTATTGAGTCAAATTTATGACGGCTTAAGCGGATGTCTGTGGTTAGCTCAAGAATTATCAAAACAACGTAAAGTTTGGATTCGGTTATTGCCAAAACAAATTCACAACGATATTACATCAATAGAACGAATAAAATCTCAATTTAACAAATTACAATCAGTCATTCACGAACTTAATATCAGTAACGTTATTTTTCCAGATAAATTTTTTGAGACTAGCAGTCTCGGACCGTTTTTGGTTTCACATTTTGTCGAAGGCGAATCTGTCGATAGTTACGCCGATAAATGGATAAATGCCGAAGGACATTTTCCTCTGTCTTTGATACCAAAATTATTTGAACCCGTTGCTGAAATTCTCGATAAATTACAACAGAAAAATTTTATACACCGTTCTTTATCACCTGAATCAATAATTATAAATCAGACCGAAGGCGTAAATATATTCGACTTCGAATTGACCGGAATTATTCGCGAACAAACCGTTAAAGCCGAACCAACATTATTACTCATGGATATTTCAACTATTAGATATATGTCACCTGAAATACTACGCGGTCAACCCGCAACACAATTTTCAGATCAATATTCTTTGGCAATGATTATTTATGAAATTGCCGCTGGATACATTTTATTTGATTCAAAAAAAATAAACGTCCTCTTGAAACAAATAACAGATTACATTCCGCCTGATATTCCAAATTGCTCCGCTGAAATAAATCTGATTTTAAAGAAAGCATTAAATAAAGACCCGTCATTGCGATTCACCTCAACAAAACAATTTATCGGTAAATTAATCCAATCGTGCGAATCTGAAAATTTAGATAATTCAACATATCAATTGAAAGAAATTCAAAAAATTAATGAACCGAAAATAATACAATTGCCGAAAATTCTTGACAAATTTGAACCGGCAATATCTTTTAGGAAAGTCAAAAATGCAACGAAATCACAATTTAAGACGAAAAATATCAAGTCGAAAGTAATAAAACGTATTTTGTCGGAACGCCGATCTCAAAAAAGTTTCGTGCTTTGTTATCTGGCGATTTTTATTAGTTGTATTATCGTTACAATAATTTTTCGAGAACAAATAGCTGTTATTATAAAAGACATATTTAATTTATAATATCCAAATAAAATATTATTTTTTTACCTTCTTACCTTTTTTTGTAAAATTTTATCGGAATATTTTTTTACATTAATCCTGAAACGATGTCAGGATTTTTTACAGATTTTTTTAGAAATTCACTTATGCACGATCATCAATATTTTATGCGTCTTGCTATAGTTGAAGCGCAGACGGCAGCAGCGGAAGGCGAAGTTCCTGTTGGAGCTGTAATTGTACATGAAGGACACGTTATTGCGTCTGCTCATAATCAGCGGGAACAACTTAAAGACCCGACTGCACACGCAGAAATAATTGCAATTACACAAGCAGCAGAATCTTTCAAATCATGGCGGCTTGAAAATTGTACGATTTACGTTACCCTTGAACCATGTCCAATGTGCGCCGGTGCAATTTTACAAGCACGAATTGAAACTCTAGTTTACGGTGCAGATGACATAAAATCTGGAGCTGTTAAATCGTTGTTTACACTATTAAGCGACATGCGGTTGAATCATCGTTGTAATATTGTCTCTGGAATTATGGCAGAACAATGCGGAGAAATTTTAACAAAATTTTTCAGAAATAAACGATAAAATTTTTCAATAGAACTTTTCAGTAAAACTTTCAATACAATTTTAAATTGCTTTCACTTTGATATTACCAAAATATATTTTTTTTCAGATCACTTGACAACTTGCTTTACATTATTTACTATTACCGCCCTTATTGTTGTTATCGATGATACAACGTCGATAACTTTTGCACGATGAAACTAATAACGTTTCATTACTTTTTCACACATTGGAATTTTATTTCATACGCCCCATGATTGAGCCTGTTACGATCAATCTTCGTATTTTATCCCAAGATATGGGAATCCCGCAGGAACAAATTCAAACAGTAGTTACTCTACTAGACGAAGGTTATCCTGTACCTTTTATTGCACGGTATCGTAAAGATATTACCGGTAATCTCGATGAGGATACTATTAGATCTATTGCAGTAGATTTACGCCGGCGGCGGTCTATCGCCGAAAGAAAACAAGCTATCCTCAAAGCTATAGAGACTCTCGGAAAGCTAACTCCTGAACTCGATACAAAAATACGACAGACACAATCCATAAAACAATTAGATGACCTCTATCTGCCTTTCAAACCAAAAAAACAAACACACGCAAATAACGCAAAAGAAAAAGGTCTCGACGAATTAGCAAACGAAATCCTTAAAGAAAAAATCGAACCCGAAAAACTAGACGAACACTCCGCTGCGTTTATAAATAATAATAAAAATATAAACTCCGGCGCAGATGCTCTATTCGGAGCAGGTAACATTATCGCTGAATCTCTAGCCGAAAATATTAACTTAATTCAAAAAATAAGAGAATTACTACGAACTGACGGAAAACTAATTACAAAAAAAATCGAACCAAAAAATAATAAAAATAAAACTCAATTCGCAAACAATGAATCACAAAAAATAACTACACAAACTGACAGCGTAAAAAATGAATCTAAAACAGAAATTATCGTTACAAATAATAACGATAAAAATGAATCGCAAAATACTACTAATGAAGAATCGCAAAATACTACTAATGAATCTCCAACAAATACCGCTACTAATATTGAAACCAACATTGAAGCTAATAATGATAAATCTAATGATAATGTTGCTGAAGAGATTGTTGAAAAATCTAATATCGAATCTGAAATAAAATCTGAAATAAAATCTGATATTGATGCTGAAACTAAATCTGAAATTGACGTTGACGTGAAATCAGAATCAGATGTGAAATCAGAATCGGATGTGAAATTAGAATCGGATGTGAAATCAGAATCAGACGTGAAATTAGAATCGGATGTGAAATCTGAATCTGACGTGAAATTAGAATCGGGTGTAACGGAAACAAATTCGGAATCTGCAACGTCAACAAAATTGATCGACACCGCAAACGAGATAACAGAACAATTTCAAGAATTACGTGAGGCAATTGTTGTCGATGTAGTAAAATCGGCGAAATCAAAAATTGCGTCGCGCAATAAGAAACAATCTCAGCCGTTGCAACAATCTCAGCAGCAGTCTCAATCTCAGCAGCAAAATCAGACTCAAGCTCAAAAGCAAAAGCAGCAGCAACAAAAAGTTAAAGAAGACGCAAAACGCCGCCGCGAAGAATTAAAAATAAAAGAACGCGAACATTTTGAACATCAATTTGCAGACTTCTTTGACTATTCATGCTGCGCCGGCGACCTTCCGCCGCATAAAATTCTAACATTCAATCGCGGCGAGCGTGAAAAAGTTTTGCATATTACAATCGAAATCAACGAGGATAAAATTTTTGAATCGGTTCGCGATTTAGCCGTTCCGAAAAATCATAAGTTTGCTGACTTTTTATCCGGTTGTTTGAAAGATGCTATACATCGTATTCTCATACCTTCTCTTGCACAAGAGTTGCGGACAGATATGACAGAATATGCCGAAGATTATGCTTTGCGGATTTCATCACGAAAGTTGCGTAGTCTTTTGTTGCAGCCGCCTCTTAATCGGAAACGTGTTTTGGCGATTGATCCGGGATTTAAACATGGTTGCAAAATTGTGTCTCTCGATGAGTTCGGTAACGTGCTAAGAATTGAGACCGTTTATCTTTCGGGCGGTTCTGAACATAAGACAAATTTCATTAAGAAGTTATCAGAGATAGTCAAACAAAATAAAATTTCTGTTATTGCAATTGGTAACGGTATCGGAAGCCGTGAGGCGGAGTCGGCGGTTTCTACGTTAATATCTGATTATTTTGCGGACAGCGATATTTCTTATGCTATTGTCAACGAAACAGGTGTCGGAATGTATGCGACAAGTGCTGTTGCAAGAGAAGAATTGCCGAATTATGATACCGCAACCCGCTCGGCAATATCAATCGGGCGAAGGCTTCAAGACCCGTTAAAAGAAATAGTCAAAATAGAACCGGAGAATCTCGGAATAGGAACTTATCAACATGATATTAAAACAAAACAATTGCGTGAATCGCTTAATGAAATAATTGAATCGTGTGTTAATTTTGTTGGTGTAGATGTCAATTCGGCGGATCCTTCTTTGTTACGTTATGTGTCTGGATTGAATAAATTTACGGCAAAGCGAATTTATGATTACAGATTAGATAATGGTCAATTCCGTTCTCGTGAAGAGCTTTTAAGAATTAGCGGAATTAGCGGAATAACATTTACGAGTTGTGCAGGTTTTTTGCGAATAAAAGGCGGGTCGAATCCGCTCGACGCAACTTGGATTCATCCTGAAAATTATCACGTAGCAGTTAATTTGATAGAAACATTCGGTTTCAAATTAGATAACTTAAAATCGGCAGAAGGACGTCAAGAGTTAGCGAATAAAATTAACGATTTGAATGTTCCAGAGCTTTCATCAAAATATGCGTTGGAGTTTGGCATCGGTGTCAATGCGGTAACAGATATTTTGACAGAGTTATCCCGAATGGCTGTATCGAGTTGCGATCCGCGTGATTCTTTGCCGAAACCAATATTCAAACGCTGCATGTTGAAATTTGAAGATTTACGCGTTGGAATGGAACTTGTCGGCACGGTATTAAATATAGTTGATTTCGGCGTTTTTGTTGATATTGGATTACATGAACCGGGGTTAGTTCATATAAGTCAAATTTCGGATAAGTATATAAAGAACGCTTATGAGAAAGTTGCAGTTAGCGATATTATTCAAACATGGGTAACAGAGCTAGATGAAAAACGGCGTCGAATCTCACTTACAATGTTACCGCCGGGTACGGTAAGGGAATCGAAACGGGACAATGATACTTCGGTTTCTGCAAACAATGCAGGGGCGGCAGGACAAGCAAATGAGAGAAGGCAATATCATTTAAGTCAAAGACGTGAATTGCGTAGAAATGTAAATCCATCGAGTCGGACAGGTGAATTAAATCGTCCTCAATCAACTGCATCTTCGGACGGTTCAACTGGAACACCGGAGACAACAATGAAATCAACTAGATCACCAAGTCAATCATTTGAGAGCCGCCGTTCTGATAGTTCTGCCGCACCGCGTAGTGGACATTTCGGTGTACGGGGACAAAGAGTACAGCGTGATCAAAAGGTACAACGTGATCAAACTTCTCCTAACGGGCAACATGATAAACGAGGTCAGACGGCGGGACAAAAAGGAAGTGAATTAACAACAGGACGAGTTGATAGAAAGTTTGGAAATCGAGGTATAGGTGTTGGTGCAAAGCAATCTATAGGTTCGGAACAAGGTGATCGAAACCGAAATTTCACGCAAGATCGGGCAAGTCGATTTAATAGAGATAATCAGAGAGAACGAAATTCTAACAATGAAAAACATACAAAAACGTACGTAGCAACTTCAAAATCAAGGGAATTAAAACCAATAACAGAAAAAATGAAACAAGGTAAAGAACCTTTACGCAGTTTCGGAGACCTAGCTCAATTATTGGGAAGAATACAAGTTGCTGACCCTGCCGAAGAAAAGAAACAAAAAAAATCAGCAACAAAAAATAAAGAAAATCAAACAACAAAAGAAAACAAATAAATCACAAAAGACAACTTCTAAAAAACTCGCATAAAATTTATTGGTAATGATGTAATGAGATTTTGGTTTTCAAATTTATAATCTCAAAAAAATTGAAAAACAAATATTCTACTGATATATTACCATTTTAAACATCACATTAATTTTCTTATTAACAATTAACAATCAACATTAACAAACTAATTTTTTATGACCTATAAGCAACATGCGTCTTTATTCAATTTATCGGCTGATAATGCTGATAATAACAAGACTGATAATAAAAGTAATCAGCGTAAGTTTACGGATTGGCATCGTGCTTTTGCTAGCGCAATGCAACTTGAACTCAAGAAAACCGGCAATGAATTCGATTATAATACTGAATATCAATTGACATCACATGCTTACTATATTGACTTGTTTATCATTCGACACCTACCAGAGGATGAAAGTATATCGTTGATAAGGGAGGAGTTATTACGTTTTCTTGACTGTTTTTTGCATTTTACGTTTTGTGAGTACAAGTCGGTCAATGACACATTAACGATTTATGATATTGATCGGTTAATAAGTTTGTGCCTCCAGTATTACATCGACCAAAACCAAATAATCGATATAGAAAACAAAAAAAACAAAGATAAAAAAACTAGACATATTTCTCGTGACGAAATTGCGGCGATGTTTATAGTTTCCCATTTTCCGCGAAAGGCATTGAAACAATTACCGGAAGGCTGGGGCGTTGAAAAAATCGAACAGGGAGTTTATATTATAACTAAAGCTAATTTTCTTATATCAATTGTGGTGATAAGTGAATTACAAGAAGAATCATACAACTTGTTGACAATGTTAAAGTCTAAATTGTCAGAAGAGAGAGTTAAAAAAGTGCTGAAAGAATCACAACGCCATCCCAATGACGGCTTATGGGAAAGTCTTGCGTATGTACTATTGGAGAAAAATGTTGTTCTTAAAATTAAGAAAGGAGAATTGAAAATGAGTCAAGGATTAATTGAAGCAATCAGACAAACTCCATACGGAGCTAAAATGTTAAATAGATATAGAACCGAAGATATAGCTAAAGGTAAAGCTGAAGGTTTAGCCGAAGGTATATCTAAAGGTAAAGCTGAAGGTAAAGCTGAAGCCATAATACGTTTTTTGAATAAACGGCTTGGAAACCCTTCAGCAAAATTACAAAAGCAAATCAGGGATGTCAAAGATATAAATGAACTCGATGAGCTTTTCGATTTTGCAATAACTTGTGTATCACTTGGTGAATTTGCAACTGCGTTTAATTGAATGTCAGAACAAATTCGTATGTAGTTAATTGTTGATAGTTGGATAGTGTGAAAGAACGAATGTGTAAAATATTTATTCGTTACTTACAACTATTCAATATCAACAATTAATATCTAGTATCAACAATTAAATATACTTTTTCATATTTTCTGTATTTTCTAAAAAAAAATTAATGAAAAATATCCTTATTCCCAAGAAGTTTTTTTAATTTATTTGAATTGAATTAAAGGTACTTCTGCATACTTATCAAAGATACGCAATTATCTAAAAAATATGAAAAACAAAGGAAAATAAGTTTAATTTTTTTTGGAAAGAGCAGATATTCAATAAGGAACTTAAAATAACCGTTTGTAATATATCAGGGATTTTGTTTTTTATATTAGCTTGAAAGAGTGTCAGTATTTTTACTCGCAAATGTTTATCTCTAATCAGCAATAATTGCAAAACGATCAATACTATTATTAGAGTCTCTTACATATTTTTCAAAGATGTGTCAATTAACTTTTTTTGAAGGTGAATTATCTGCTGAATCTGAAGTAATATCTACAGCGGAGAAGTTGCCGGATTGGGAATTGGATGATTTAGCGAATCGTTTGGTTGCACGAGTTGTATTTCCGGGCGGTTATGATGCTGTTCTTGATTATTTCGTTCCGGCTGAGCTTGAAGAGATAATAGAATCCGGCATGCGTGTAATGGCTCCGCTTGGCCGCGGGAATCGGCTAACGGTTGGATATTGTATTGATATTAAATTGTTAGGCGGCTTGCCGCACTTGAAAGATAAAAATCTGAAATCGATACAGTCAATAATTGACAATCGCCGTTTACTCGATGAAAACATGATTCGACTCACTCATTGGATTGCAAACGAGTATATTTGTCCGGTTGGTCAAGTGTTGGAAGCGATGTTACCGGCGGGTGTACGATCTAATGCGGGTAATCGGTTAGCTACGGTTTTATACGTTACAGATAATGCTGACAAATTGATAGATTACATGAAACCAAAACATCTTGTACAAAGATTACAAGAACAGAAAAAATCTGTTGTTTCTATTCCGCAAACTGCCGCCGCCGATAGTAACAAGCCGAATCAAACCGAACCAATTCTGACTATTAAGCAACTTCATGTTTTGGAAACGTTACGAAACAGCAATCAGCCGCTAACTTCAGCTGAACTGCAAACTGTAGCTAAATGTTCCGCAGCACCAATAGATAACTTAAAACGATTAGGATTAATTCGGACAAAAACTATTCGGCGCGGAAAAACTAATTCTGAATTTGAATCTGATATTATAAAATTTCAAGCTGCGGAATTGCACAAATTAAATTCAGACCAAATTAACGCTATTACTAAAATAAACAGAGCTATCGAACTGCAACAGCATAAAATTTTTTTACTTCACGGAGTAACCGGCAGCGGTAAGACGGAAGTTTATATACAGTCAATTCAGAAAGTTGTATCGTATAATCGTCAAGCGATTGTTCTTGTGCCGGAGATAAGTCTTACGCCGCAGACTGTTGACAGATTTAAAAGCCGATTTAAAACCGTTGCAGTTTTACATTCGCATTTAACAGATGCGGATAGACATCAACAATGGTCAACAATTGCAAGCGGTAAGATACAAGTTGTTGTTGGTGCGAGAAGTGCAATTTTTGCACCGTTTCCTAATCTTGGTTTGATTGTAATTGACGAAGAGCATGAAAGCTCTTTTAAGCAAGGAACTGCGCCGCGTTATCATGCACGGGATGTCGCATGTAAGCGTGCTGAATTAGAAAATATTCCTTTAATTTTAGGTTCTGCTACGCCGTCTATGGAAACTTGGTATGCTGCGGCAATTTCAAAATCTAATGTGCAAGTTATAGATAAGTGTGTTAATGGGAATGAAAAATTTTCCAGCGGCGAATCAATTATCGTTACGAATAATACAAGTCAAGAGTTATCGAAACGGCAGTCTGATATTATACAAAATGCCGGTAATGATTTTTCGTTTTCGTACGAACTAATTGCGATGCCGTCTCGTGTAAAGGGATTAGATTTGCCAAGAGTTGAAATCGTTGATCTGCGTGAAGAAGTACGCACGAAATTAACTTACGGTGCTATTCATAGACAGTTACATAAAGCAATTGAAGAGACAATAAAAGACAAAGGACAAGTAATATTGTTGCTGAATCGTCGAGGTTTTTCAACTCATATTCAATGTCCGTCGTGTGGAGAAGTTGTTAAGTGTGTTAAGTGTGATGTCTCGCTGACGCATCATAAGACAGAAGAAATCGCTTTGTGTCATCATTGCGATTACAATATTCCTGCGCCGAATCGTTGTGATAAATGCGGATTTGTCGGGATTCGGTATCAGGGATTCGGTACGCAGAAATTGGAAGTTGAGATAAGAAATCGTTTCCCGAATGTGTCAATATTGAGAATGGATACAGACACGATGCGGGGTCATGGTATGCATGAGAAAGCGTTAGCACAATTTCGAGATGAAAAAATTCAAATATTGATCGGTACGCAAATGATAGCTAAAGGACTTGATTTTCCAAACGTGACCCTTGTAGGTGTAATCAATGCTGATACCGCATTGCATTTGCCGGATTTCAGAGCGTCTGAACGTACTTTTCATTTGATTACGCAAGTTGCAGGCCGAACCGGAAGAAGTGAACGCGGCGGACGTGTAATTGTACAAACTTTCACGCCGGATCATCAAGCAATTCAGGCGGCTGCTGTTCACGATTATGCAAAATTCGTAAAACAAGAATTACCTATACGAAAGTTATTAGGTTATCCGCCGTTTTCAAAAATGGTCAGAATTATTTTTAGAGGTGAAAATGAAAATCAAACTGCAATTTTCGCTAAAGATTTCGCTCAAAAATTAAATTTAGCAATCGACTCGCAATTAGGATTTCAATCGTATCAGCAGGAATTATCGTTACAAAAAATTAGTGTCGAAAAACAAATATCTAATTCGGAGACAGGCAAAAAATGGTGTAAAATTTTAGGTCCTGCGCCTGCTCCTTTTTCAAAATTACGAGGTATGTACAGATTTCATTTACATCTCTACAGCACTGAAAAAGACAAATTGTTAATGATTGTCCGCAACACGTCGAAAACTATCAAAACGCCGAGCAATATCCAATGGATAATAGATGTTGACCCAATCGATATGTTGTAATTATATGATCTTCATACGTAAAATTTCAATTTTCGTTACAATAAATAAAACTGAAATGTAGAGACGCAAAGCCTTGCAGCTCTGCGGTGAATAAAAAATCGATATTCGAGTTTCGTTTTTTGACAGGATAACAAGATTACAGGATTGACAGAATTTTTAAATAATAAATTAAAAGAATCAAAACTTGAAATCATCTCTTAGTTGATTAGTGATTTGAACTTTAGAATCCGTGCTAATCTCCGCATGTGAACTAATCACTAACCACTATCCTGTTTATCCTGTAATCTTGTTTATCCTGTCAAAAAAAATATTCCGCTGATATATTACAAATAACTTTATATTCACATATTCACATGAAATTATTGCACCAATTATTTTTAATTTTGTTTATTGTCTGCTGCAGACTAATTACAACGGTAAATTACTGTAATGCTGAAGAAAATCAAGTTCAAATTGAATCGGCAGATCAAGTTAAAATTGAATCGATAAAAGTAGGAATAGAAGGTAATTATAAAAGCGGACTCTGGACAGCTGTTTTGATTAAATGGTCTATACCTAATCAAATTTCTGACGATAAAAAAATTACTTCGATTTCTATAGATTCTATCGATTCAGATGGAACACCAATTACTTACCGCAAAGAGATTTCTACAGATAAAAGTAATAATAATTTACTCAACCGATCTGCGGTTATTTATTTTAAGCCGGGCCGGTATAACGCTAAAATTACTGTCAATCTTGAAAGCGGCGGTAAAATTGTTGCAACAAATACGATTGTTCCGAAAGAAAAAACTGTACAGCAAAAAAACGTATCTGAATATTCGTACGATAATTCATTCGACAATTTTATTTTTCGTTTTCCGATTCATAGTGAGCGTCAAATTATCTTAATAATTGGTAACGAAGATATAGGATTACAAGGTGCAATTGCAGAGTTAGCATTACGTGAAGAGCGGCGTCCTCTTATTGTCAAGATAAATTCTGTTGCCGAATTACCCGATCAGTGGTACGGTTACGAAGCAATTGATATGATCGTTTTGACAACAACCGAGCCTGATCAGCTCAAGAATCTTAATGTGCAATCGCCGCAAATTTGTGCAATCGATAAATGGATTAAAAGCGGCGGACGAATGCTTTTCTGCGCCGGACGTAATACCGAATTGCTAATCAAAAAAAGTGATAATGCTGAATTATATGATTCTCCGCTTACGCCTTTTCTGCCGGGTAAATTTGAAAAAATGACAGACTTGCGAAAAGGTGATTTACTTGAATCTTTCATTTTAAGTAAGAGAAAAATTCAAATCGAAACTGCAAATGATTTCATTCTTATTCCGTCTATTTCGAATCACAAGGGACTGATTCGTTTGAAAGACGGAGACCTGCCGATTATTTCACAATACATGCAAGGTTTCGGAACGATAATATATTTTGCAGGAGATTTAAGCGGAAAACCTCTCGCAAACTGGAGAGACAGAACTACACTAGTAAGGAAAATTCTACAATGGGATTTAAACAAGCAAAATGTAAAACAACAAGATATGCCGCTAATCCGGCCTGCGTACAATGATATATCAGGTCAAATAAGAAGTGCGGCAGACCGTTTCGATGAAATTAAAATTTTACCGTTTTCGCTGATTTTAATTATACTCGTTATGTATTGGTCGTTTGTTAGTGTCGGGGATTGGTTTATCATACGAAAATTATTAAAACGTCCTATACTGACTTGGATAACGTTCCCGCTCTGGATTTTATTATTCGGCGGAATTAGTTACTTGCTGCTCATTAACGGACACTCAAACCGCACAATTTTACGTGAATTTATCGTTATTGATCTTAATCCTGAACAAAACGTTTTTCGCAGCTCGATTTGGGCAAATTTATACAGCCCGTCTGATTCACATTACTCGCTGCGTTTATCAGATTACAATAACGTTTCAGACAAAAATGTTTCAGGCAAAAATTTATCCGGTCATAATGTTTCAGGTAAGAATGTTTCAGGTACGAATTTATTAAGTACGAATGTTTCAGGTAAGAATGTTTCAAGTACGGATGCGAATCAAGTAGAGGATCAAGTAATTGATCGTGAAACAGCTTTTTTGTCTTGGTTTGGTTTGACTGGGGATGGAATCGGAGGTATGAATCCCAAAACGTATAATCCAACTACTTGGCGCAATGGTTCTATTCAGGAGCAAGCGGCAGAGATAAAAAATGTTCCTATTCAAATTCGATCAACAAAGAGTTTTTACGGTGAAAGATTCGGTACAGATAAAGATAATAAGATCAATATAAATTCGATAAAATCAAAATTAGTTGCCGATGAAAGTTTGCCGATAGGAGAGATTTTATTCGACGGCACACCGGCAATGAAAGATGTAATTTTGATTTATGGACGTTGGTTAATTCCGCTGGGCGTCACTCCAACGAGTGGGCAAATTAAAATCGACAAGAAATCGCAGCGGCAGGATATTGGTGATATTATCTTATCAAAAACCGCATTAGACAGTGATTCAATCAGATACATTGCAACTTACAACACGCAATCTCCAGATTTCGCTTATATTGTCAAGGTTTTATCTGTACACGAGAGACTCGGAGGTTATGAAACTATCGGATTATTTAACACTTTTCAACGCTCGCTTGACATGAGTAATTTTCTAGCAACGAATCAAGCGATTCTTATCGGCGAATGTGAAACTAATCAATTTGTAACGGCGGATAGAGTCGAAATATCTGTTCCTGTTGACCGCCGCTCGAAAACTATATTAAGATATATCTTGCAGGTAACTTCAACAACTCCGCAAGTAATTTTGGGAAATGATAGATTAGAAAGAATAGATCCTTCTATAGAAAATCCGATCGAAGAAGATGATAAATTAAAAAATCGATGGATTAGAGAAAAATGATTTCATAATATTTCAGTTGAATTTTAGTTTTTAGAAATTACCTTTAATCTAAGTTCAATCACAAATCACCAATCAAAAATCACCAATCACCAATCACCAATCACAAATCACAAATCACAAATCACTAACCACTAACCACTGACCACTAACCACTAATACACCAACCTTATGCGATGATAGTTAAGCTAAAGACATTTTCACTTTTTGGTATTGATGCAGTTCCAGTCGAAGTAGAGGTAGATTGTGCTGAATCTGGACTTCCTAAAACAATTATTGTTGGTTTACCTGAGACAGTAGTTAAAGAAAGCGTCTTTCGGACAGAGCGTGCGATAGAAAATGCTGGTTATACTAATCCGTCTCATCGTGTAGTTGTTAATCTTGCTCCTGCGGATTTACCTAAGCAAGCTGCATCTTTTGATCTGCCGATTTCACTTGGCATACTTGCATCGAGTTGTCAAATTTCTCTAAACGAGCTTGGCAATTTCGGTATAGTTGGCGAGTTAGCTCTTGACGGCAGTTTACGGTCGATTAAGGGAGCGTTATCAATTGCATTATCGGCGAAAGCGAGCGGGGTGAAAAATTTAATTATTCCGCATGAAAACGGTTTAGAAGCATCTGTTGTTGAGGGACTTAATGTTTATCCTGTTAGTTCGTTAAATGAGGCGGTTGCGTTTTTGGCAGGTAAACTCGAAATAGACTGTTTACCGTCTATTGATCTTCGGATATTTGAGCGTCTTGCCGAATATGAAATAGACTTTGCCGACGTGCGCGGGCAGGAATCTGCTAAACGTGCAATGACTGTTGCTGCGGCTGGCGGACACAATATTCTTATGATTGGACCTCCCGGCACAGGTAAAACGATGCTTGCGAAAAGGTTTAGTACCGTGTTGCCTAAATTATCTCTTGAGGAATCGCTTGAAACTACGCGAATTTATAGTGTTTTAGGTTATTTGAAAAAAAACATGCCTTTGGTTGCCACACGTCCTTTTCGAGAACCGCATCATACGATTAGCGAAGCTGGACTTGTAGGGGGAGGTTCGCCGCCGAGTCCGGGTGAGATTAGTCTGGCGCATAATGGAGTTTTATTTCTGGACGAATTACCTGAATTTAACAGACGTACTTTAGAGGTACTTCGTCAACCGCTCGAAGATGGAACTGTTACGATTGCGCGTGTATCTCAAACGAGTACATTTCCGGCTAATTTTATTTTGATTGCGGCGTTGAATCCGTGTCCGTGCGGTTATAGAAACGATCCAAGAAGACGTTGTCGTTGTACTCCGCCGGAAATTGAGCGTTACATGAATAGAATAAGCGGTCCTTTGTTAGACAGAATTGATATTCATATTGAAGTTCCGCCTGTCGATTATTCAGAGTTATCTGCTGTTACTCCGGGTACATCGAGTGCGGAAATAAGAAGTCAAGTAATTGCAGCGAGAGAAATTCAGGCGAAAAGATTTCAAAAATCAAGAGTAAATTACAACGCCGATATGACGCACAAACAAATTATTACGCATTGTTCTTTGGATGAAGAAGGACATGCTCAATTACAAAGAGCGATGGAAGATTTCGGTTTATCTGCAAGAGCACACGACAAAATTTTAAGAATCGCAAGAACTATCGCAGACCTCGAAAATGTAAAACAAATTTTACCAATACACATTTTCGAAGCCGTCACATACAGAACTCTTGACAGAAAACTGTGGACGTAAAAAATAGGCAGCAACTAATTCGTAATTAATCTGTAGGTAATATCTCAGTTAAATTTTTGTTTTTTGAGATCACGAAATCACACGAAAATTATCTAAAAAAACTTTTGTGTTTTTCGTGTGATTTCGTGTTTAAAAAATTAAAACAAAAATATCAAAATAGACTGTTACGAAAAATCATATTTGATCAAAAATTTCTATTTTGTTTACTATTCAAAATCAATTCTGCTGATTTGATAAGTGAAAGGTAGTAAATTAGGAAAATAATAAAAACTAATATTCCAAAGAAAAAATTAACTACAAATATTTGGTTTCGTACAAGAAATGCTCTTAATAGCCATAATCCGCCTGCACAGCTGCCTAAATTTGTAATATTTGTATTAGGAGAATAACCTAATATACGCAAGCTTTGGTTTATATTATTAGCTAACTTGTAAAGTCCGGTAGGAAACCAATAAATATTGTAAATAGGAATAAAAAAACCAGCCGTTGCTTTACCAGGACCAATATTTTCCCTGACATTAGGCAGAGTAACATTCCACAAACGATAGAACAACATACAGCCGAATATTCCCCATACAATAGATGTTATTCCTATTAAAGTTACTATCATAATTGCATTTTCAAACGCCTCTTTATTAGCTGCATTTTCATTATTCACATTTTCAATAATTTCATTTTCGTTTTCATTAATTGTTTTTTCATTAGTTGCATTTTCATTTTCATTACTCATATTTTCATTTTCATTCCCGTTCATTCCTGCAAGAAAAACAGTTAGAATCATCGTTATCGTGAAAGATATCCACCATCCATGAAAACAAATTTTGATTTTTTGTAAAGCGGTGTTGTCGGCTTGTGGTAAAGAATCATTAGCGGACGATGAGTAATAATTATCAGGCGATGAATAATTATCAGGCGAATATTGCGGTTGATCAAAGGTAGGAATTGGTGAAGGTGAAGGAGTTGGAGTTGGTGATGTGATTTTTATTGATGCAGACATTATTTTATTATATGCGCGTTGATATGTTGCCTGATCGATTTCGCCGCGTTTCAATTTTGCGGCGAGTAGTTGGAGCATTTGGTTTCTGCTCATTTTTTTAGTTTGTCCGTTATTTTGTACGTTTTGCGGGGTGTTGGTTTTTGTTGACTGATTGAGACTATTGGCATGTTTGCAGCCGTAAGTTGAGCAGCCTTTGTTATCTTGCCAACATTTCTTGTGAGATGTTACTTGACAAGAGGGACAAACGACCTTTTGATCGTTATTTTCTATAGGTGTTCCGCAGACGGGACAGTTTAAAGTGTTTGTAAACATTGTTATTATTGTTGTGAAAAGGGGGTTAATTATTTTAAACGTCTTTAGTTCCGAAAGTAAATTGTGTTGACCCGATATTAATAAAATCGCCGTTTTGTAAATTGCGTTGTGATACAGGTTGACAATTGACGTAAACAATTCCGTTACGATCAAGCGGTTCTATAACGAATGATTTTCCGCGAATATGAATTGCAGTATGGGACGGCATAACGGCGGTATCTTTGAAAAGATAAATTTCAAAAATCGTAATTTTGTACCTTTATTTCATGGATTCTCTCTTAACTTCAAAAATATGAAATTATCAGAATAGTCTCCTATTTAAGAAAGATAATTTATGCACACCCTCTGTATCGCATTGTTGTTAGAATACATACACACAAAAAAAATACAAGAGGGAGGTAAAATAGACAAGAAATAACGATCTATTCAGTAGAATTTTTGAGCAACAAATTTGTGTAATTTGTAATATATCGGTGAAATTTTCAAAGGTTTTTAAAATTCATAACTCAAAAAAAATTGAAAACAAAAAATTCTGCCTAATAAATTACAAATATTTTAGTTGGGAACGCAGGCGTCCCGCCTGCATCGTTTTTGCAAAAAACGCCTAAAGATGCGGTCGAGACGACCGCGTTCCCGGAAACAATAAATTATTCCAATAAAATATTACAGCAATTCTTATTTAGTAATTCTATTCGTTTAATCTTGAAAACAGTTTACGATATACGTTTAGATCAATATCGCCGTTTATCATAAATACGGATCCGTCAGCTCGTGTGAAATTTGCGCCGT
>JAITKS010000328.1 GCA_031278315.1 Planctomycetaceae bacterium
CATTTGATTTTTGTGAGATAATTTATCCATTTGATTCCGTGTGTGGTGAGTACACCACGCACGGCTACATTGGAGATACCCCTTCGGGGTGTAATAATGAGAGAGCTAATAATCAAGTGTCGTCCCTGCGGGACTTGGATAAGTTATAGACGTGTGAGCCGTAAGCTAAAGCATACGGTTAATAAAGTGTCGTCCCTGCGGGACTTGATAAGTTATAGACGTGTGAGCCGTAAGCTATACTCATTGTCCTTTAAAATTCGGTATTATTTTTTGTAACGAAAAATGTGACCGTTCACGCATAAAACTAGAATCACCCTTTCAGGGCGGATTTTGTTTAAAACAATACCGAATTTTCAAGTATGAATAGTATAATCATCACTTAATTTTTAATAATTAGGAGCTTAAAATAAAATGCGTATTATTATTGTTTTTCTTTTATTTACTATTTTTTCAACAAATATTGTATTCGCTTACGATAACGGTATTGTTCCGATCAATACGCCTGAATCAGCAAGGCGAATGATTGTTGATTTAATCGAAACGTACGGTGAAAAATATTCACGCGGTTCGGAATTTTTGAAACGGCTCGGCGAACTCGAAAAAAATCCGAATCCGCAAACTCTTGAATTATTGATCCGTGAAGCGGCTTTGGCGAATCCGATTCTCGATTTTGACAAGATTCTCTGTATTCGCCGGAAACCGCAGAAAAGCATTGTTGGTTTTACCGCATTAAACGCCTACACCGAAGACACCATTCCTCGTAACGGTTGGGACAACGAAATCATGATCTTGAGCAATATTCGTAACAAACCGAAATTGACGCCGGTTTACAAACATCCGAACAACTCTATCATGCGCGATCTTGATTTACACTTTGACGCACAAAAATTCTTGTTCGCTTCTGTCAATGATAAAAAAAATTGGGCAGTGTTTGAAATTGGTCTTGATGGAAACGGGTTACGCGAATTGACGCCCAGTAATCAAACAGATATTCAATGGTTCGATCCTTGTTATCTTGCCGAAGAGGGTGTGATTTTGAGTTTTTCCACTGCCGGATTGCAAGGTGTTCCATGTGTTGCGGGGTCGCACAAAGTTGCGTCGCTTTACCGTGTTGATACGAATAAAAATAATGTACGGCAATTGACCTTTGAACAAGACAGCGGTTGGCATCCGCGTCTTTTAAATGACGGCCGCGTGATGTATTTACGTTGGCAATATACCGAAACGCCGCATTATTTTGACCGAATGTTATTCACCATGTCGCCTGACGGCCGCCAGCAAAAAGCACTTTGGGGAAGCGGTGCATTTTTTCCAACTGCTTACAAACATGCGCGTCCGGTGTTGACGCATCCGAGTATGGTGCTTGGAGTTGTCAGCGGACATCATTCACTGCCGGAAGCGGGACGACTCATGTTGGTTGATCCGAATCTTGGAACGCATTATCCTTTCCGTTACGATCCGAAAACTAAAGAATGGGGAAAGCCCGGAACACATAGCGATATTTATCCGCGTGTTTATCCGAAAGAAATAACCGGTTGCGTGCAAGAAATTCCGGGTTGGAACCGTGATGTTATCGGTAACGTTTATGACAATCAGGGCGGTGATTGTAAATACACATTTGCGTTTCCGTTTCCGCTGAACGAAAAATATTTTTTGACTAGTATGCAGCTTGATCACAAAGGAACGTGGGGACTTTGGCTCGTTGATAAATTCGACAACATGATCAAACTCTATGATTTACCGGATGCGGGATTATTTGAACCGATTCCATTGATTCCGCGAACAAGACCGCGTGTAATTCCCGATTTAACGTTACCGGATGCAAAAGAAGGAACAATGTTTATTACAGATATTTATCATGGTCGCGGTTTGCCTAATATTCCGCACGGGAAGGCAAAATCGTTGCGGATATTTTCGTATCATTTTGCGTATTGGGGAACGGGCAATTACACGGCAATCGGTGAATATTCAGGTTACGATATTAAACGAATTATTGGTACGGTTCCGATTGAAGAAGACGGTTCGGTTTGTTTCAAAGTTCCTGCGAACACGCCGATTTCAATGCAAGTTCTTGACGAAGACGGAGCGGCAATTCAAATAATGCAAAGTTGGACAATTGCGATGCCGGGTGAAAATGTTTCGTGTGTTGGTTGTCATGAGCAGACGAATGAAGTTACTCCGGCGAAGTCAACAATTGCGTCGCGAAAACCGCCGCGTGATATTACAGAATGGTTCGGCAAACCGCGGCCGTTTGCATTTCAAACCGAAGTACAACCCGTATTGGATCAATATTGTACCGGTTGTCATAACGATACGAATAAAAAAGAAACAGGAATTTTGTCCTTCATTCCAAACGGTGCGGACGATTGGCGAAAAGATCAATCTTACCAATCGCTTCATCCTTTTGTCCGGCGGCCGGGAACAGAAAATGATATTGCAACAAAAAAACCAATGGATTTTCACGCAAGTACGAGCGAGTTAATTCAACGTTTACGGCGCGGGCATTACGGAGTAAAACTTGATCGTGAAGCGTGGGAACGGCTTTATACGTGGATTGATCTGAACGCACCGTATCGCGGAAGTTGGAATTCACAGAAAAACGAAACACGGCGGTTAGAGTTGCAAAAATTATATGCCGGAATAGACGACAACCCCGAAGAAGAATTTCGCAACATTATTCAAACTAAAAAACAATTCACGCCGCCCTCAATTGTTCCGCCGCAAAAAATCAAAGAATTATTGAAACGCGCAGACGACGGTTCAAGATTCTTTCACTTATCAATAGGACCGTTACCCAAAGTAATCGGCGACAATGTAAAAGCAACAAATTTTCCGTTCAAATATGCGGAGGCAAAAAGACGGCAGGATAAACAGGATAATAATCCGGTTGTTGAAATTGCCGGTTTACGTTTTGTTAAAATTCCGGCGGGTGAATTTGTCATGGGTTCGGTTGATGGTTTCAATGATGAACGCCCGCGAGCGGCTGTAAAAATTGAGAATCCGTTTCTGATTTGCGAAACAGAAATCACGAATGGACAATACGCATTGTTTGATCCTGACCATGATACGGGTTATGAAGGCGAACACGGGTTTGATCATATTTCGCCCGGATATATTGCGAATCATCCTGAACAGCCGGCAGCGCGAGTGAGTTGGCAGGAGGCGATAAAATTTTGCGAATGGCTGTCAAAAAAGACTGGAAAACGTGTAACGTTACCGACGGAGGCACAATGGGAATGGGCGGCGCGAGCGGGAACGGATCAAGCGTTTTATTTTGGGCATCGATTTGCGGATTTTTCGTACAGTGCGAATCTTGCGGATGCGGGATTACGGAAAACGTATCAAATTCATGAGGGGTTGCAATGGGATGGTGTTGACCGAATACGGCCGGCGAATTTTATTGGGTATTCGGGCAGTTCATTGATTAAACATCGCCGATATTTTCCGCCCGGATATTTATTTCCGTTGCGCGATGATCGTTTCCATGATAAATGGTTTACGGCGGATTATGTGAAACAATATGAGCCGAATGCGTGGGGGCTTTACGATGTTATCGGCAATGTTTGGGAGTGGACGCGAAGTAATTACGAACCGTATCCGTACAACGAAAACGATGGACGTAACGATAACGATTTAACCAAGAAAAAAGTTGTTCGCGGCGGTTCTCATTGTGATCGTCCGAAAGTAATTGGTTCAGCGGTTCGTGTTCCTTACGAGACTTATCAAAAAGTTCATAACGTTGGGTTTAGACCAATTATCGAAGATTTGTAAATTAAAAAATGAAACAATATTTTACAATTATTCAGCAGCGATCTTATGTAACACGATACATACTTGAAAATTCGGTATTTGTTTTATTAATCGCAGAGAACACAGAGAAAAATGTTTTTGTAATTTTAGATTTTAAATTTGTAATATTTCAGTGGAATATTTTTTTTGACAGGATTTTTTTAATAATAGAGTAATATCAGATTGAATTTTTATATTTCACCAAAATATTAATGCATTTTTTAATTTTCAGATGTTACGAATTTTTCAACTGTTGCAATATTTCCAAGCATTATATTTATTCGTTTGCTGTCAATTATTTCTTTTGCTTGTTTCTTGTTTGATAAATACGCCATCCAGAAATAACTCGATACCCTTGTTATTGCTGCTTGATAAATACTGTCTCTATCACGTCTGAAAATATTTGAAATAGAAAATAACGGTCCGGCATAAATCTGATGATCACCATCATTGAAAATAACAAGATATCTGTTCGCATTTGTCATATAATCAAAGGGTATTCTCCTTTGATATGCTTTTGTTACGCCAATAATTCCGTCGTCTCTTGTTCCTGTAATGAACAACGCCGGGATCCTTATTCCTGCATATACGTCATCATTGCTTAATCCTGAATTTCGTACCGGCGGACTCATCGCCACAACAGCTTTGACCCGTTTGTCACGCAAAGAATCACCGCGATCCGGCGGCATTTGTCCAGATAAAAGTAACGGACCAAGCGATCCAATATCATAACCGCTCACACCAACATTATCGATATCCGCCTTTAATCGTCCTAATTTACCTGCTTTCAAAAGCTGTGAAAATCCATTTAACACAAAACGTAAATCTTCTGCTCGTGTACGACAATTCCAATTCTGCTCATACGAATCACGCAGCTCTTTGACAATCCGAATTTTACCTCGCCAAACTTGCTCATCACTGCCCGGATGCTGAACAGAAATAACAACAAAACCAAAAGAACTCCATGTTCGACTCAAATAAGAACAACGATCATAAGTTCCCCCTAACCCGTGTGAAAAAAGTATAACAGGAAAACTATTGCTCATACTAGAATTGTTAGTTCGATTATTATCCGGCACCATCGGCAAAAAAAACTTAACCGGAATATCACGATTACGAGAATAATCATGCCAAACCGCATGACCGGTAATAACAGAATATTGTTCAAATCCGTTACAATTTAACAAAAAAAGAAACGAAAAAATATATATCGTTATAATAAATCTTATCATGTATCTAAACATATTTCGCCTTTTTCTCTCCTTTGTAATTTAGTTATAAATTCTATAAAGTTTAATTACAGCACTACTAAAGATGAATATTTCTAAAACTTAAAAAGTTATAACAGTTCACGAAATAACTAAAATGAAATTCTGATAACCGTATCAAGATGCCAAATTTTCAATATTGAAAAAAATTTTTGTGTGTGTAATCCGTATAATCGGTAATTCTATTAAATCTGTAAATTTTTCTTGATCGTTAAAATTTAACAAGATATTGATCGAATTAGTAAATTGGTTTTTCAGATATATGCTTGACAAAAAAATTACAATTTATTCTGCCGAGAGTTTCACAAATTATTTAGGAAAGTCTATTGACTAAAATTGTAGTTTTTTATCATTATGAATTATATCGGCAATTGAACAGCACAATAAAAAATTTAAACTGCCCGCAATTAAATTTTCGGTTAAATTTTCGGCAGCATACGCAGACTCGCTTAACGAAAAGTAGTCTTCAATATGTTTGATGTAATTACTCAGTTTAATTTTCGTAAATTTGTTTGTAGTGAAAGAGCAAAAATCATTGTATCGCCGGAAACGGACATTAACGAATAAACCGTTTATAATTGTTTATAATTTATGAAAAACCTTTGTTTGCCTTGACCCATCCCCCTACCCCCCAATAAAAATCTCCATAACAGAAATCATCGGAGACAATAACCAAATACATTTTGTAATTTCGTTAAATCAATAATATCGGCACATAATTTCGGCAGCATAAAACGCAACACTTACAATAAATTAATTACATATATCGGTAAAAATTTATCGGCAAAAATTTATCGGCGAAAATTTCAACTGCTCCCGTTTAATTTTTTGTATAGAGCTGCTTGCTTAATATGTAAATCAACAGCAGATGTCTATTGATAAATAACGAATATTTCAAATGTAAACGGCTCGAATTGTAAGGAGAACCAATGAAAACAATTCCAATCCCCCAACGGAAAAATTCAGTAACTAAAAGTTTTAAAACGATTATTCCGCCGGCACCGCATGTCAATTTGACGATTAATCACAATTTGACTTCGGTAAAAAGAAAATCCAAAAAATCACACAAACAGAAAATAGTTACAAAAATTGCTGATACCGATAATAGATCAGATGTCATTATCAGCAATATCGGTACCGGCAGCACCGATAATCAGATTAAAGAGAAAATAACTCTCACACCGATTGAAACATTAACGCAGGTCAACTCGAAAAAGATTTCGACTAATCTGAAACAAATACCGGAAAAAACAATTACAGATAAACGAACCTTTGTCAGTTGGCCGCGGCAAATAAAACGGAAAAAAATTCAAATTAACGAACTAAATTCAGATGACAACAATACGCCTTTCAATACAGATGAGTTGGCAACTCTTGATGAGTTTGAATCTGTTTCTAAAGCAAACGGCATAAAATCGCTTTCGCATTATTCAGGTAAGAAACAAGTTATACGCCGCCGCCGACAAATCGATCCGACTACATGCGAAAGAAATTACACGGTCGAAGAAGTCGAATTTATGAATGCAATTAGCGAATACAAACGCAGCAGCGGTAGAATGTTTCCAACTTGCTCAGAAATCCTGGAAGTTCTAAAAAATTTAGGATACGAAAAAATAAAATAAAGGCGAGTTCTAAAAACTCTTTTTGTCTGTGATTTTTCACGAATGTTCACTAATTTGTTTAATGATAATTTGTGTAATTTCGCAGACATTTTGTATTATCGAAAATCATAAAACAATATGGATAGAAAATACAATGAATAATAATTGTAACGATAAAACCAAAACCAAAATTGAAATTGAATCCGGCATAGTATCTGAATTGCCTGAAGCGTCTGAATTGGAAAATAAAAATAATATTCAAGAGAATCAAGAGAATAATGACTCAGTCTCGACGACTTACATACTTGCTGCCCAAATATCGAATATTGGATTCGAGACGGCTATTCCGCTTCTACTTGGTATCGGATTAGATTATTGGCTTGGTACTGTAGCCGTTTTTGCAATAATCGGCACAATAATCGGATTTGTTATCGCATTTCTACAACTAATTAAATTTGCAAAAAAAGGAAAAAAACAAAACTAAAAATACACAAACAAGATAACCGCGTTCCGGCAGCAATAAATTATTTCACTGATATATTTACTTCTTTGTTAATTACAGTTATTGCGATTTTTGATTTTTGTTTTTTGGGTTTTCTCTACTTTTAACTCCTGCTGTAGTTCTTATTGATGGAGCATTTGAACGTGTAGTGTTATCTGGATTTTTTTGTGCAGACAGATCCCATGTTACGCTTTGCCATGATTCCATATTTTTTAATTTTATTTTGTCAGTCAAATTGAAATTCAACGGCGAAAGAGTAATAAAACCTTGTGAAAGTGCAATAATATCAGTAAGCTGTTCAGATTTTTTTTTCGTAGGTTGTCTTGGATCATTACGTCCGCTCAACCAATAATATGGACGTCCCATTGGATCGATTCGTCTTTCGAACAGTTCCCAATCGGGCATTACGTCCATGTCAACGATTCGTACTTCGGGTTTCGGATTTGATAAAGCTGAAAAAGGAATGTTCAAATTATACAAATCACCAGACATTTTGATATTTTCCGAAGATAATTTGTTAGAACAATTTTTTAATGTACATTTATTCTTTTTGTCTTGTTTGATTCTTTGTAAAACATTCTCAATAACGTTTACGGCGATATCGGCAGCAATTGAGAAAGACTCATTTTCGTTGTACTCCAGAGACACGGCGAAACTCGTGATACCGTAGAAAGCTCCTTCAATTGCAGCTGCGACGGTGCCGGAATATAAAACGTTTATTCCTGCATTTAATCCTCCGTTTATTCCGCTAATTATCAAATCGGGCAATTCCGGCAAAATTTCTGCCACACCTAATTTAACGCAATCTGCCGGACTGCCGTCAACTGACCATCCCCAATGTTTATCTTCAACAAATACATTCTTAACTGTCAATGGTGTAAGAAACGTAATTGAATGTGAAACTCCGCTTTGCTCACGTGAAGGTGCAACAACGTAAACGTTGCCCAGACGCCGCAAAGCATGTTCCATCGCCGCAAGACCCGGCGCATAAATTCCGTCGTCGTTTGTAAGAAGAATATTAATTAGTCCGTTTTCACGGTTCAATTTCTGTAACAATAAATTATCAGACATAATAATTAAAATGTGGTATATGCAGCTTATTATTCGTAATTGTATTATGAATTTTCGGCAGCACAAAAGTTATTCATTAAAAACTTGTTTTCCGATAAGTAAGCAGGTGAATCAAACCAAAAATTCAAATAAGAGCAGCTTAAAAATTAGTGTAGAGACACAATATTTTGTGTCGTTATATCATTTTCGAACATTGCTCATGTTCTTTTACATGTTTAAAATTCCTCTGATATATTACCACAGATCAATTATATTACCACCAGATCAATTGTTGTTTTTTTCTTTTTTATTGTTATATTTCGCATTTTGATAATTGAAATGAACAATTATTGAATATTTGTAATATATCAGCGTAATTTTTTCGTAACAGTCTATTTTGATATTTTTGTTTTAAATTTTTTTAACACGAAACACACGAAAGTACACGAAAAGCACGAAAAGTTTTTTAGATGATTTTCGTGTATTTCGTTATTT
>JAITKS010000392.1 GCA_031278315.1 Planctomycetaceae bacterium
TGATTCATTCCCGCCCGATATGTTAGATCGGTTCAGTTTACAATTAGGCGGCGATGTGTCAGGTAATCGGCAAACGGCACAATTATTATTCGGCTCCGGTTCTCAAGGCTATGATCCTCAGAGTCTTGTCGATGATTACACGACGCTGCGAGTTAGTATCGCAATGAAACCTGAAGATCGCCAGCGAATCGTTTGGACTAGTACCGCCGACGGTTACTTGACCACGTCATCCAACGGTAATTGGACAGATGTCAACGGCAATTTGACAGATGCATCAGGACAATCACTGAATTTTAATCATTCCGATTACCTTGTATTCGACGAAAGAGGTAAACAAGGCGAAGTCATACTCGGTAAACCAATATACGATCTTAACGGTAATCTAACCGCTACGACTTACGGCGCGAGAACATTTTCCGGTCTCCTTATCAGCGGCGGCGATTACACATTTACCGGCGGCGATTTCTTCGGTATAGCTGCCGATTTCGGAACCGATACCGCAACCGGAACTAACGTAACAATGAAAGGTGATGTCCAAATAGCAGCTGGAAATATTACATTCAAAAATAATCTCTACACAGAAGGTAAAATCGAAATAGTCAACGGTGCAACCGTCACACTAACAAATAACAAAGCATTCCACGCGGAAAAAGAACTCATAGTCTCCGAGACCGCATCACTCATAATCGAACCGAACTCCGATATTATCCGCGCTTCTAAAATTGCTATTGCCGGTGATGTCCAATTTATCAACGAACCCGAACCCAGCGTAACCAATACCCCCCGATTCCAAAACCTAATTTCCGTAACAGAAACTCCATTCGATGCCCAAACACAAGAAACACTCAAAGATAAAATCGAATTGTCCAGAGGACTCTGGCAACGGTCAATCGAATTCAACGAAGATAACACCGCAATCGATTTGATCTACAAATCATTGTCAATCAATGAATACGCACAAATCCATAATTTCAATGATAACAATACCGCAATCGCTAACTACTTCACACAAGTATTCAACAACTGGGGACAACTCGATTTTGAAAAAAGTCTGCTCAATCTCAACGATACAGAATTACTTAACCTTTTCTCAACATTGTCTAATGCGGTAATTCATTCGGAAGCGAAATACATGTCATTGTCCAATCCTTACCGTGCGATTTCCAATCATTTTTTCAGCATGCAAGATGTCGGTAATAATAATTACAATTACTCCCTTGTCCGCGGCACACCCAGTACAGCAACTAGAGATATATGGTTCTCAATCAATAACCACTCACTCGAAATGTCAGGCGACAGTAACGCACAAACAATCAATACCCAACGCAGCGGTTTAAATATCGGTATCGATAAACGATTCGGTAAAGCATTGCTCGCCGGTATCCTGCTCTCCACAGGCGACGCTAAATTAACACAAAAACATAACGGAAACCGTATCGATATGGAAGACGTCGTTTTCGGATTCTACACACAATACCAATTCCTTAACGAAGTACAACTAAACTCATATATCGGATTAGGAATACAAAAATTCAACAGCAAAATACTCACCGTAACCGGAATCGATAATAATTACGATCTCAACTACAATTACGTTAAATCACAATACGACGGCGATACCGCATTCTGGAATGTCGAACTCA
Organism: Planctomycetaceae bacterium; assembly: GCA_031278315.1. Lineage (GTDB taxonomy): Bacteria > Planctomycetota > Planctomycetia > Pirellulales > Thermoguttaceae > WRKP01. Next base: position 1,644 of record JAITKS010000392.1, read on the forward strand.
TCCGCCCAATCCATAAATCCAATGTTGCCTTCATGCCTGGATTCGGAATAGATATACAATACGCACACACCAAATCATTCAACGTAAATGATCAATTCAACACACATATCAGCAGCAGCAAAATAAATCAAATAATGGTACGAACCGGCTTCAACTCACTATGGAAAATTAATGATAGATTCAGACTCGAAACCCAATCATGGTACAGACGCCAAATCGGCGGAAGTGATACACTAGCAATGAATATATCCGTACCGGGCATCAATTCAGTCAAACCAGCCTCGCTAAAAGGTATCACCGCAGGACGCGACTACATCACACTAGGTATCGGAAGCCGATACTACTTGACAAACAAAAAACAAAGTCAACTCATGCTCGATTACGTTTTCGAAAGAGGAAATAGATCAAAAGCACACTTCATAAATCTCGGATACAACTATAATTTCTAATCAAAAAGAAATATTGAAATGTAATAAAATTTGTGCGTGCATACCCAAATCAAAAATAATTCAAAATAGAAATTACAAAAAAAAATATATTACACAAATATTAACTTTTTTGTAATAAATCAAATGCCGGCAGTAACTAATTCATAACAAAGATGCAAACCGCCAAAGAACAATGAGAACAGAACTTTATTCCAAAATAATAATTTTCGTTACAATAATATGGCTCACTTTGAGTCTTACGCTAACAGTACGTTCTCAATCAGCTGCACCATATCCATACATTCCTGAACCATACATTCCGCCAAATTCACCTTATAATTCACCGCCCTATAATTCACCGCCCTATAATTCGCCGCCATTAAATCCTGCATTTAATTACGTTCCGCCCAATATGCCGCAGCCTCCTCAATTAGTGCCTGAATCTACCAACGAAATTGTTACCGATAATACGTCACGCATTGTAATAAATCCGCCCTCGAACCGTGCTAATACTAACCGTGCTAATACTAACCGTGCTAATACCAATCGCGGCGAAACTAACCGTGCGTCATTATTCTCACCATTCCGGCGTAATACTACTAGACCTAAATCTAAACCGAGCTGGCAACAAATTAACTCGCGCAATAGCTTCGTCGGCAGAAATTTATACGGCACAGAAATATTCGGCGGACAAATCGAACCTACAACTCAATCAACCGGTAACCTATTCACCACACTCGAAACATTCACATACAACCGCAGTACATTCATAAGCTCAACAATTGATAATACCGTACTCAAATTCAACGTACAATCATTAGTAGGTGCTCAAGCAATTCCGCTCCAATCATTGCCCGCCGCCGATATAGTCAACTCAAGCAAACAATATAACCTGTTCGTCCAAACACCTGAAACAAATTATATGCGCGACGAAATAGTTGCATTTTTAGGTAAAGTTGCAAACGGAAACGCTGCAATCACCGATTTCGACGTAACCGCATCCGGCGACCTAATCGAATACGCTAAAACCTACGGCATCGACCCGACCCGACTCGTGTTCGATCCCGTTTACTCAAAAGTTATCTTCCAAAATCCAATCGGCGGAACTTACGATCACAATAATGATCTCAAAGACGCACAAATTACATACAATTACCTCGCCGAATACAAAATTCCTTACAATGTCGGCAGCGGCGGCGCTTACGGTCTCGGACGGCAAAAAGTTGCCGATAACATGACACTCGTCCCAACTAACCGAATAATATTCGACTACAATTACTTCCACAATATCCCATTCACACAATCAACTACACAAATACCAATACAAATTAACCGCTTCACAATCGGATTCGAAAAAACACTCCTACACGGTTTAGCCTCACTCGAAATGCGTATCCCGCTCGCCGTAACAATCAATAACCAACTTAGCCTGTTCGGCGAAAACGATATAGATAAATTCCGACTCGGCGATATAACCCTAATCACTAAATACGTACTGTTTGAACGCCGAAACGTAATATGGACATCAGGTATAGGATTCTCATTGCCGCTCGCTGAAGATATCAGCATAATAGACCGCACGTCAGGTAATGATATAGTCCGATGGAAAAATCGAACCTTACACTTCATGCCTTACCTCGCCGTTTCAGCCGTACCCAACGACCGGCTGTTCTTCAACGCCGTCATACAAGGCGATAACGCAATCATCGGCGACTCAACCTACATCGCAGACTTCACCCAAATCACATCAAAACGAATGATTAGTATCGGAAAAACTTACGACCGATCTTACATCTACACCTCGCTCGTAATCGGATACTGGCTAAGACGGCAAGAAATCTGGAATAACCAAAATTACAACACATACTCGTTCAACGGACAAACACCAAACCCAATATACACAAATCAACCAAAATACAAATTCCCAAAAATTCCGCAATACTCAAATTGGGCGATGAACTTCACCGCCGAATTACACTGGACACAATCAATAAGTAAATTACGCGGAATCTACTACAAACAAGGTAACTACCTGTTCGATATCGGAAACGATTCATCGTCATATCACTCTGTCGATATGACATTAGGAACAAGATTACTATTCAATAAAAAAACAAGTCTAGGCGTCGGTTATACAGTCCCATTAAGCGGAAAAGATAGAAAATTCGACGGCGAATTAAGAGCAACATACAACAGATACTTCTAAAATATCACCTACAAAAAAATTCCACCGATATATTACTAAAATCATATTTCTCTGTGTCCTCTGTGTCCTCTGTGGTTAATAAAAACAAAACTAAAGATGCGGTCAAGACGATCGCGTTTCCGAAAAAAATAAATTATTCAACTGATATATTACATGAATTTTAAAACAAAATAAATTTTAAAATAGGTTTTTAGCCTCCCATTTGATATTTTTTAAAGTATGGTAAATTAGTTTTTCGTAATATACTAATCTTTGAAATTTTGATTACTTTTTAAGTTTTGATTGTTAGATGATCAAGTCCAGCATGAAAACAGATTGAAAATAGTAATCGATTAACTTTCAATATATACTCATTGTACTTTAAATTTCGGTTTTCGTTTTAAACTAAACTCGTCCTGAAAGGGCGAATTCATAGACTATTTTTTGACTCAAAAACAAATTGTAGTAATTAAAAATTATTGCAACGTTTATTGACAATAGTTTAAATTAAAAAAAATAAAAAACGAATTTTAACGTGTAATTGGTATAATATATTTTTTGACTAGGAGAATTAATTATGTCAGAGCCGATCAATGAAATTGATATTGTAACAAAAAATAAAACAACTATCGGCAAGATATCTTTTTTGTTCGATTATGTGTTGTTTCTGTTATTTATATTATCTTGTATCTCACTTGTGACATTGATATTTATTCCGCCGTCAAGTTTTTACTCGTTGTCATATTCATTTTGGTATTTAGATTTTCGTTATTGGTCTGATTGGATTTCTTGGTGTTGTTGGTCTGTTTTGGGATTTAGTGCCGTCTCTACTCTGATTGCGGTTTTTATACCGAAAAATGATAAACAGCTTTTTTTGTACCGTAGATCGTTTTACCAGAAACTCATTTTTTTGTCTTGTTTGATTACTATCGGAACGATTTGGTATAATTTCGCAACTCTGCCATTGGCAGTTGTTTTTGAATCTGTTTATTCACCTGTTATAAATTTTCTTGATGTCAATTATTCTTATCCGCTTGCCGATTATTACACGACAGGTGAAGGTTCTTTTCCGCTTACAATGCCGATAATTTCCGTTACAATTTTTTCTCTGCTTTTTATTACTTGGCGAGTAATAGTTCATGTTAAAATTTTTAAGAAATCCAAAAAATTATTGACCGAACATTTAGAACAAACAAAAGAAATAAAAACAAACGGAAATACCGTTACAAAAAATCATATAATATTAATTTTGTTACTTGCAACTATTCCTCTATTACTTGGCGCAACAGATACAATTAGTACGGTCAAACCGCCGCCTCCGCTGTCGCCGCCGCCTCCGCGAAAAGTTTCTACTTCTACTGGAATCTACGGCATCAAATCCAAAGACGAACTCGATAAATTTACCGCCGCCGATATTCGTCAACTTATCGACATAGAACATAAACGCAGCGGAGTTCGTGATTGGAAAATACCGCATCCGATATTAGTCTATTGTTTTGAAGAGCAGACGTTTCGTTTCACTGCCGGAAAATATAATAATGCCGAAATTAAATATCGGCTTCACTCTCCGAAAAAAATTGACCCGAATAAAAAATATCCTCTTGTAGTTCATTTGCACGGAGTAGGCGAAGCCGGAAATGACAATACAATGCAGCTTGTTCATTTGCATTCGCTTTTATCGCTGATGGTTGGTCCCGATCAGCAAGATTTTTTTCTGCTCGTGACGCAATGTCCGAAAAACGATCCTTCTTGGACTTTTAGTGATAAAGGTGATGGAAATCTTGATATTGCATATTCGGCAATAAAACATGTAATAAATGAAAATCCAATAGATGACAACCGAATTAGTTTGTTCGGATTGAGCAGCGGCGGATACGGTGCATGGGATTTTATAAGAAAATATCCTGAAATTTTTGCCGCTTGCACACCGACAGCTTGTTTGCCATTGGAAATCTATTATCCCGAAAAATTAAAAAATACAGCTATTTGGACTTTTTGTAATATCGATGACGTCCGTAAAGATACTTCTAGGATTAAACAAGCTGATAAAGTTCTTAACGGTGCCGGAGGATATTTTAAAATGACTATTCTCAAGCAAAAGGGGCATGCAGTGTGGCATAAGGCGATGGATGATTACAATTGTTTTTCTTGGATGATTGCACAACAACGCGGCAATTGGTTTAATCCGCCGCCGGAACGAAAAATTTATAAATATCGAGATTTAGACAATTGTTTTCATGTGTTTTTACTACCGGTTTTAATGTCAATTTGTTTGTTAATCACGAAAGAAATCTACGTAACAGAATTTATACATAACAAAATTGCAAAATTATTTTACGTTGCGAAAAAAAACAAAACTCAAATCAAAACCAACACAATTGCATCGGAAGACAACAACAACAACGATGATTATAAAACAGAAAACAAAACCGTAGAGATTCCAAAAACTGTTAAGATTAACGTTACAGAAAATATTCCTTTAGATCAATTTCGTATCTGGCATGATATATCGGGAACAAAAGGTGTAGAGTTAAAAGTGATCTCTATTAAAGATGATTTGGTTAAATTTGAAGACCGTAACGGCAAAAGATATCAATTTAATATTATTAGATTTTATCCGCCTGAACAAAAACTCTTGCGTGAATACGCCGAATCAAAATAATTTTCCAAAGAAATTAAAGCGTTGATTTAATAAGACTAAAAAAAAGGATTATTGGTAATATATCAGCGGAATTTTTTTATTAACCACAGAGAACACAGAGAACACAGAGAGATCGTAATTTTAGATTTAAGAATTAAGGTAATATATCAGTGAAATTTTTTAATCACGAAATACACGAAATAGACGAAAAAATTTTATTTCATATTTTTTCGTCTATTTTGTTTTTCGTGTATTTCGTAATCTCAAAAAAATGTAAAGCATGACTTTACGGGTGTTCGACAACAAAATCGAATGTTTTATGAGAAGAGTCCACGTTGGCAGAAAAACCTGATGTCTCCGGCGAATTGAATTTTGGATTGATATGTACGGTTTCAACTCGTTTGTCCAAAACTTCTTCTCCGTTCTCGTTTTTTTTCATTTTATATTCAACGATAGTCGTATTGGCAAGCCAGACTTGATATTGTCCTTTTGGGATTCCGCTTCCGGCTTTTACTCCTTCTATACTGAAAGTACCATCGCTTTTGATGTCGCCTTGATACTGACTTTTGCCGTTGCCTAAAATTACCGTTCCTATCGTCAACGCCGAACCGTCGTCATATTTAACCGTCCCGTTGACCTTAATACCGCCGGAACAACCGACAAATGATAGTAACAGAACTCCCGCAAAAAATAAAATTAATTTGTTTCTCATTTTGCTATTTATCGTAACGAAAAATGTGATTGATAAAAATAAAAAAGAGTATCACAACCTCTCAAATAATTTATCATATTCAAGAGATTGCGATCTCTTCACCAATATTTATTACGGAATCGTAACCGATTGACCGTCTGAACCGTCACCGAGATAATACAAAAGCATGTGATCTATCGTCGGCGAAATCGCATGAACTGAACCGTCGCATAATACAAAATTCACAACGTTGACATGACTGCTTCCGAATCCGTATCTGCCCCAAATAGACGTTCCGCCGGTATTGTAATCGGGGTCCATCGCTTCCCATGCGGCCGCCGTAACATTACTCGGTTTATCTGTCGGTGAACGTGCAATGATCGGCGATTTACTGGTGTCGGCATGAATTAAACGCGCAGCATTGAACATTTCATTATTACTATTGGCAGCAGTAAGAATCGTGCCGTCCCATTCCACATGTTCTATTCTTGCTTCGGAGTTCAAGGCATGTGCCGGAATAAATTTTTCACCAAAACAAACGGTATTACTGGTTCCATCTTTCAAATTCGAAAAACTAGCACGAGGTGCCCATGAAAGGATATTTACTCTGTGACTAGTACTACTACCGTTAACACCGCCGGATAATGAGAGTTCGGAAACCTTAAAGCAGCCTGTAATTTCATTTTCATAGCTGTTGTAATAAGTATAGTTTGCCCAGTAATCTTCACGGGTTTTGGCAATAACTGCACAATAATCGCCGCGAGGTCCTGCTAATGAACTGCCGCCGCTAAAAATTGTCTTGCTAAATTTTCCAGCACTGCGCCGAGACGGACAAAAATAACACGGCACCGATGAAAGTTCCTTTCGCCGTTCGTCACTTGGAAGTTGCATAAACCATGTTGTTGGTCGTCCGCCTAATGACGGTGTTGTCCCTACTTCTGGCCAATACGTATAACCGGCGTTTGGAGCTTTCATATTATTGTACACTTCGTAAAGTGCAGCTTGCTCAATATACGGATAGAGCAAAATATGTACCGACATATCCCAATCAAAAACCACTACAGGCGGCATCCCATTTCTAGCACTGTGAAAATTCTGGATGCCGAGTCCAATTTGTTTGAGATTGTTACTGCATTGCATTCGTCTTGCCGCTTC
>JAITKS010000402.1 GCA_031278315.1 Planctomycetaceae bacterium
GTCGAGACGACCGCGTTCCCGAAAAAAATAAATTATTCCACTGATATATTACTTAAAATAAAGATTACACAAATTGATTGCAAAAATATTTCACGAAAATATTTTGCTGAATAGTTGCTATCGTTGTTTACTGTAACTTGTTTTTGACAGTTTTCTTGACAGCTTTCTTGGCAGTTTTCTTGACAGTTTTCTTGGTTGCTTTCTTGACCGTTTTTTTCGCAGTTTTCTTTTTCGATGCAGACTTTATAGTTTTGGTTGTCTTAATTTTGTCAGTAGATTTGCTTACAGTTTTCGATTTCACTTTGGTACTCTTTTTATTTTTTGAATTGTCGTCTTTGTTGTCTTTGTTGTCTAAAGAATCAGATAAGTTTATACCAAATATTGATTCGAGATTTTCATTATCCAATGTATCGGCATCTTTGGTTTCGTCTAAAACATTTACCGAGCTGCCGATCAATTCTAAATGATTAACACCGCGCAACTTGAAAAATAGCTCAGGTTCTTTATCTAATATTACTCCTACACCATACAATGCGGCCGCAACATGTTTACACATTGAAGCAAAGTCTGGACACGAACAATTGAATTTTATCTCTTTCGGTTTTGGAAATAAACCTTCATTTTTATCTGTTACAATCGTAAGAACATTTTTTGATAATTTACCCTGCAATAGCTCTACAACAGAACCGATTTCACCGGTACATTTCTTTTTGATTTTATTCCATAATTTTTTATCAATCGGATCAATTTTAATCTCAATTTTATATGTATGAGTTCCTGCAACATACGCCAATATTTTGCCTTTGTTAATTTCTAAATGTACAACAGAACCATTGCGAATATAAGTTCTTCCTCTTGGCATCCGATTCTCGTAATCTGTGTATGATTCCAAGTTATTGCACCATGCTTGTCCCCAAAAAGTTTGAACAATTTTTTTATCTTGCGGTACAACAGGATTCGCCTTATTGCCTAAACGTTTTTTAACAAAAGTTTTGGCGTTGTCAATTTTTTTTGCAACCGGTACATAAGGTTCAAAATTATAATAAAATCCGTAACCCATTTGATTTTTTGTAACAATAATTAATTTAAGTTATTCTTGATAATTTTTATAAATTGTTTAACGGCGTTATCAAGATCGTCATTAACAATACAATACTGAAATTCATCGGCATGATTCAATTCTTCAATAGCAGTTTTTAATCGATTTTGCATCGCTTCTTCTGATTCTGTTCCTCGTCCCTGCAATCTTTCCTTTAGCGTTTTTGTATTTGGCGGCTTGACAAAAATAGTAATTGCATTAGGAAATTGCTTTTTTATTTCGTTTGCACCTTTTACGTCAATTTCTAATACGACAAAATTACCTTCCGCTAATCCTTTTTCGACATCTGCTTTCAACGTTCCATACCAAACGCCTTTGCTAAATACTTCGAAACACTCAAGAAATTCGCCGGCATTTTTTTTTGTTTGAAATTGCTCATTCGAGAAAAAATGATAATGTATGCCGTTTTTTTCATCCGGTCTTGGTTTTCGAGTAGTTGCTGAAACACTTACAGTCAACGGTAATTTACTTTCCGAAATTACTCTTTTTAAAAGAGTTCCCTTGCCGACACCCGACGGTCCAGAGACAATCAAAAGACGCGGCTTTAATTCAGAAATAGAGTCAGTTAGATTATTCATTTCTTTCGATTTATTCGACATTTTGTACCATTTCGCGAATACGTTCAATAATTGTTTTTATTGCAACTGAGTGTAAAGTTATATCTGATTCATTTGCTTTCGCACCGATTGTATTAGTTTCACGAAACAGCTCTTGAGATAAAAAATCAAGCTTTCGACCGTTGCTGACTTCCGCATCAATTGCATTCTTAAACTGATCCAGATGAGACCGCAAACGAACAATTTCTTCTGATATATCATATTTATCTGCGTAAATTGCGATTTCGCGTAATATATCTGTTTCATTCAAAGATGCGTCGAGTTGCTTTTCAGCCATAACTTTACTAATTCTTTCAAATAATTTTGTACGATACATCGATATAGATTTTGGTGCGATTTTTTCTATTTCAGATAACTCAGCCGAAATTTGATCAATATTCATTTTTAAGTCGCGTTTCATTGATTCGCCTTCGGTTTTTCGCATTATTTTTAGTTGTTCGATTGATTCATAAACCGCTTTTTCCGTAACTGACCATACATTATCAATCTCTTCTTCAGATTCATGTCCGGCTGCAATAACTCCGGGCAATGTTAGTAATTGGTATAGATTCGGCGGTTCAAATATACCGAGTTGTTCGTGTTTAATCCGCAATTCAGAAATTTGCTCAGCATAAGATAATAATACCGGCGTTGAAATTATTGCTTTAGGTAATTGTTTTTCTAAACGAATACGAATAATTGCATTGACCGTCCCGCGTTCAATTTCACGGCGAAGTATAGATTCAACTCGTGTTTCCAACATTCCGAAATTTTCTGTTACTCGGAGCATCAATTTGAAATAACGGTTGTTCACTGTTTTCAACTCAACGGAAACATTTATATTATTCCGTTGAATAACAGATGTCCCGAATCCTGTCATGCTGTACATAATGAAAATTGTCTTTAACTTTGTTTTTGTTTTAGTGTATTCCGTGATAAAAATATTTCACGGAATAATTACGAATTTACGAATAATTAATTATTTTTTAATAAACAAATGTTTACGTTTTTTTAGTTTGAAATAATTTTTTTTAATGAGTTGTAAGGTCCCATGTTTCTGGTTTTTTCTACGATTTCAGTGATGAATTTTTGGAATTTTGCACCTTCGGCGGCTGAAATCCAAGAGAAATTAACTCTTTCGATATCAATTCCGAGAGTAATTAGCAATTCGCGGAATAGAATCCATCGCCGTCTTGCGTGGAAGTTTCCGCTTGTGTAATGGCAATCGCCTGGGTGACAACCGCTAACCAAAACGGAATCAGCACCGTTTTCGAATGCTTTGATTATCAAATTAAAATCAATTCTGCCTGTACAAGGTAATCTGATAATTCGTAAATTTGCAGGATATTCAAGCCGGCTAGTTCCGGCTAAATCCGCTCCGAGATAAGTACACCAATTACAAACGAAAGCTATAACTTTGGGTTCAAAATGTTCTTTGACAGATTCAATTGACATTATCGTTTTAGGGTTATGAGTTGCGTATCAGTTGTGATTTCATTTTGTTTATCTCGATGATACGATAATTACAAACTAATTACATAAGGAAAATTCTATTCAACTCGTGTTATGATTTCGGCAACGTAAAAGCTATTCATTGAAAATTAAAAAAACCTGCTTTCCGGTAGGTAAGCAGGCGAATCAAAATCTAAAATTCAAGTATGAGTAGTTTAAAGATATTTTTGTAACGAAAATTCTTTTAAATTGATAAAATCTTAAATTTAAATTTCGTGGAATTTTAACAATCAGACGTAACCTGTCAATAGGGGAAATACTTCACAAATAGCATATTTTTCTTATTAACG
>JAITKS010000438.1 GCA_031278315.1 Planctomycetaceae bacterium
CGAATATTGCATCGTCACGGAGATATTATTACGTATGGAGAACAAGAATTAAAAAATGAAACAAACCGTGCCAATGAAGAAATGCGTACTAATCCGCAAAAATTACGCTTGCTCTAGTCCTTATTTCTCTAAATTAACAATAACTCAGTAAATACTAGGAAAAAATTTAAGATTTCCCTGCTGTCATTATCGGAATAATTGGAATTATCGGAATAATCGGAATATTTTTACTTTTTTTTCAAATCTCTTTAATCGAAACAATTATTATATCCGATAAAATTTATTGAAAATGTTTGCCGCTCTCTTGAGCCATACACTCTTTTCTATTTTAATCCCATCCCCTCCATTTACTTTTACACAACTAAACGTACAAGAAATAAAGGAAATTTTACAATGAAACCTTTAAGAAATTTTACATTAATCACATCAGCTTTTGCCCTTTGCATATTTATATGCTCACAACTTTCAGCACAAAATAATCAACAATATCAGCAATATAATAGTAACAATATAGTAAACTCACAAAATAACTCTCGTTACCTTGACTCACAATATATCAACTCTACAAATCAAATCCCTCAACATAAAATAAACCCGTCAATTACTCCTACAGTATATCAACCCTCATTTTCCCAAAATACAATCAATAATGACATCGTTCAAGTTACACACATACAAAATTCTAGTTTGCCCGAAAAACCAAATCAAATTAATACCATAAAAACTCTGCCTTCACCGCCAATTCCACAAATTAATAATAGTAATAGTAATAGTAATAGTAATAGTAATAGTAATAGTAATAATATTTCCTACTCGCCCTTCCCTATTTCAAAACAAACTCATGTAACAACTCCTACACCACTTCAATCACAACTTCAATATTCAACTCCAGTTTTAAAACCAATAATAATTCCGGAGCCGTTACAGTCATCTTCGCCTACAAAAGATCAATATTCTAACAACAACAATAATAATAACACAATCGCGACTGTCGGATTCGTTATGCCTAATCCCGAAAGAACCTCGCCTATCGAACCTATTAATCAAATTAATCAAAATACAACTAATAATTCTCTCGTCATACCAACTCCAACTCCAACCGACAAAATACTATCATCTGAAATTTCTGTAACAAATAATCCGCCGCCTGCCAATAGACTTGTTACTATTAATACTAATAACACTCCAAATAATGCTATTTCTAAATCTTATAAACTTCAACACTTGAGCGGAACGGGATTCGAAACTAAATTGATCAAAAAACTCGGTCAACGTTTTGTCCCTGTCCGTAATATCGAAAACTTTCAAGATAATGCCCGATATAGATTACCCGTCAAAGACGGCTCAAATGTCGATCTGACTATCGAACGTACCAACGGAATTGTTACCGTTATCGGTTCAAATTCAACCGTTGACAGCTGTATAAAAATCGTTCAGCTGCTCGACTTGCCCGAATCTAAAGACGGAAGAGTTACAGAATTTATGGTTTTGCAAAATACCAATTCCGCGACATTACGTCAAGCAACAAGTTTTATAAATCAATCTAGTCAAAATTCAGTAAAACTAGTACAAAATCAACCTATTATTCCGCCTAATGTCAATCCTGTTCCTCCTACACCGAATCCGAATTCTACTACGTCTATTACTAATCCTACACCCGAAACACGATTCAATCTCAATCCTAATCTCAATCCTAATACATCAAACAATCCCAATACACTCACTGAAAAAGAAACTACTATCAACAATAATACAGTACCCAATTCAGACGATATAAACAGCGGAAATGGGACGATATTAGGTCCCGTTCAAGTAAATATAATCGACGGACTCGATACATACGTAATCATAGGTCAACCTAATGATGTCGCAGTTGTACAAAGGATAATCGAGCAAATTGATAAAATTAGTCTTGAATATGAACCTGAAATTGAACTCATATTAATCAAACAAGCTGACTCGCTGCGAGTTTGTACGATTGTCCAACAACTTTATCTTCAAATTTATGCTTCACGCCGCGGCAATGTTATCATGTTGCCTCTGATTAAACCTAATACGATTTTACTTGTCGGCAAGAAAGAAAATCTTATCACCGTTAAAGAATTAATTACTAAACTCGACCTGCCTGTTGATCCGAAATCACAATTCAAAATATTTCGTCTGAAAAATGCGCAAGCGGAAACTCTGTATGCACAAATACAAACATTCTATGCAACACGAACAAGCAGCGGAGGTCTTGAACAACAAGTTAATATCATTGCCGACGCACGAACTAACGCACTTATCGTTCAAGCTAATCCTCGCGATCTTAAAGAAGTCGAAACTTTAGTCAATCAACTCGATGTCAAAGGCGGTGAAACGAAAAATATTGTTAAGATTTTTCAACTCAAAAATGCAGTCGCTAGTGAACTTGTAACAACATTGCAAAATACAATAACCGGAACAAATACAAATGTTGGAAATAACACAAACAATAGTGCGTTGTCACGTAACCCTGCGTGGATTATACATAATAAAAATGGCGAGATAGTACAATCTGCAAGTAATCTTTATGATATTCGTATCTCTGCTGATACTCGTGCCAATAAAATTATTGTGTCCGCACCTCCCGATACGATGGGACTTATCGAAATGCTCATTAACCAACTCGATCAGCTTCCGTCAGCCGAATCTGTAATTAAAATATTCACACTTGTCAATGCTGACGCATACACATTGACAACTACACTGCAAAACTTATTTTCCAGCACATCAACTACCGGCGGATACGGAACTACAGGCTCAACTAACGCAAATATGATGCCCACAAAACGACCGGGAATCGAACAAGATGAAAGTACGCTCGTGTCTGTTCGTTTCGTTGCTGATATTAGGACGAATAGTATTATTGCTAGCGGTTCAGCAGGCGATATGTTGACAGTCGAAACTATTCTAATGCGGCTCGATGAAGAAAATATGAATAACCGAAAAGTAATTACGCTCAAATTACTCAATACACCTGCTTCCGAAATTGCAACTATAATCCAACAGTATGTAAGCAACGAAAGACAACTTGAAGTTCAAAATATAACTTCATTTATGCCGCAAAGTCCTAAAGAACAATATCTAAAAGAAGTATCTATTATTGCAGAACCGATCAGTAATACGCTTATCATAAGCTGCACGCCGCGATACTATGACCAAGTTATTAGTATAGTGAAAAAAATTGATGAGCGGCCGCGTCTTGTTGCAGTTCAGGGGTTGATTGCAGAGGTCAGTATGAATAACGGTAATGAACGCGGATTTGAAATCGGATTACAAGATTCAATTTTATTTGACAGAGCTACCGGAGGAACAACCGGTCCCGGGTTTCTGTTTGGTGATAGCGGAAACAATGCAATTTTACCTACAGCTGCTGTCAGTACCGGTACAGTAGCTTCGCAAGGCATATCACATTTAGGAGTCGGACGCAGCAGTAATAGCGGAATAGGCGGATTTACTTTTTCAGCGTCGAGTGAATCTGTCAGTATCCTCATGCGGGCACTTGAAGAAAAAGATAAATTACGCGTACTCAGCAGACCACAGTTAATAACTACACACAATATGAGAGCTAATGTTATTAACGGTCAAAGAGTACCATTTGTCGGTCAGTCAACAAGCAATAACACGGGCTATCCAACCTACTCGACCGAATGGCAAGAGGTTGGGACTACGCTCGATATCACGCCGCGAATAACTGATGACGATCATATCGTAATGGCGATTCTTGTTGAACGATCAAGTCTGGGTACGGATACAGACGGTATTACTACTTCAATTTCGGCTAATGGAACACCGATCAAAACTCCAAAGATTAATCAAGTAAGAGCAGAAACTACAATCAGTGCGATAGATAATCAAACGATTATAATCGGCGGTCTTATTACCGAACAAAAAGAATATACGAACAGAAGTATTCCTGTATTAAATAAAATTCCCGTGATTAAACACTTCTTTGAATATGAATCGCAAAAAACCAGCCGCTCTGAATTGCTAATTATCCTCACGCCGACAATTATCCGTAGTGATGCCGATATGGAAAAATTACGGCAACAAGAATACTCACGAATGCACTGGTGCCTAAACGATGTAATAAAATTGACTGGTAAATCAGACATGAGAACGCGAACCGATACATGGTCGCCAAGTGAAGTCCCGTATATAAAAGGGACGACGACAAAATTACAAGAATCACAGTTACCGCCGGAAGAAAATGTCGAAAAGTTGATTCCTCTTAAATTTCAAGAAGAATAAATTTGAACCAATAATTTTTGTAACAATAATTATTTAATAACTCACAATTAAATATTTTACTCAACGAGAGGAGAAAATAATATGATTTCAAAATCAATATTCCGTTTTATTAGTATTTTTTGCATTTATTGCATTGTTGGTGCGATTGGCTGCCGCGGAGCAGGTCTGAAAAAGCCCGACTTGACTGCATTGCTGCCGCCAGGACCTGTCGATAAAGCACTGACCGCTTGGACGCCTGCTATACAAACCGGCGAACAACCGCAACGAGGTTTCGGAGGACGTGTTTACTTCTACGATTACGAAGCCAAAAGACCAATTAAAGTTGACGGCACGATCGCAGTTTACGCCTTCGACGAAACAAATAGAACTCCTGATAATAACGAACCTACACGAATTTATACATTTGCAAAAGAAGATGTAAAACGGAATTACTCAAAATCAAAGTTAGGTCATTCGTATAATTTGTGGATTCCATGGGATACTGAAGGACCTGAAGGTGAAGCTAAAAAAATCTCGTTTATTGTTAGATATATTCCAGATAAAGGCAGCTCGGTCGTAAGTCAGCAAACGACAACGTATTTGTCGGGTAAGACGAAAATGCCAAATGAAATGATCGCAAAAAATGAGCAGAATAATAATTCAAACATACAACAAACTGCTGCCGTTATCTCTACAGAAAAATTCAATGATTCAATGAGACAGACACAATCAGAAAATACAACTATCGAACCAAAAAAATTAAACATAGATTCTAATAATTATACGGAGAACATTATCGAAACGAATAATAATCGTCCGAAAAAGATGCAAACGACAACCATCGAGTTAAAATAAAATCACAACTCATCATCAAATAGAGATACTAAAAACCAGAATTTTACTCAACACAAAAATACAAAGAAAAAACCGAAAATATACCTTATTCTTTCCTTCCCCCCCCCCTTCCCTTCACTGTTTGATTTTTTTCAGTCGATTGTTGACTATAATATTTGATTGATTCATTTATTGTATTATTCATCGATATTATGTTTAGTGTGATGTTCTTTTGTATATCACAAATTTTCTCATTTGAATTATTAGAGAAGTCCGAATATTTGAAACTCAATTGATTTTATTGCTGGTGAAATTTTTGTTTTATATTGAATGGTCTCTTGCGTGATTTATATGATGGAATAGAATTATCGATTCTTTTATGTTGTTTGTTGTAGGGATATATTTTTTGACAGCTATAAAAATTGTAATTTATCAAATATCAGAAGAATTTCCGGTGATTATATTATAATTGTGCCGAGTAAAAATTTTTCCGTCTTGTTATGGAGTATCTTGTTGGTAGAAAACAGCGCAAAAAATAAAATGGGACAAGGACAATAAAATTTACATGAAAGAAAAAATTTACATGAAAGAAAAAAATAAACGTCAAAACTATTACGGCGGTTGTAGGACTATAAACTCCTCTTATTAAAAATATTTCACTGATAATTACTAAAAATTTAAATATTTCACATTTCACGCTAAAAATTTCGTTTTCCTTTTTTGTTATTATTTTAAGTTATTTGCACTTAAAATTTAGGTTAAAGTTATCTGGTTTTCTATTTTGGAAGCTGTTTTTTAACTATTGATTTTTAATACTTTAATTTTTCGGGGGTTATTTTTATCTGGTTTACGGATATTTGTCATCCGAGATTATTAGTATGAGCAGTATATTTTTGGGGGACGGATTCTAATGCGTGTTTGATATAAATATGAAAACACGTCAATTGGGCGAGCGGTCTATTGCTGCGCTTCTTGTTGAATTTTCGATTCCAGCGATTGCGGCGACGCTTGTAACTGCTTCGCATGGAATAATCAACCGTATATTTGTTGGTCAGACGCTTGGTAAAGAAGGAATTGTTGCTGTTACAATTACACTTCCGATTTTTACATTAATGCTTGCATTCGGCATGACGATTGGTATTGGTTCGAATACGCTTTTATCGATTCGGCTAGGTGAAAAAAATAATGATGAAGCGGAGCGGATTATTGGTCAATCGATTGTGCTTTTTCTTTTGATAAGTATCTGTTTTATGATCTTTGGTTTACTTGCGTGTGAGCCTTTATTACGATTATTTAGTGTAACGGATGATGTAATGCCTTATGCGAAAGAGTATCTTTCGGTGATGGTATGCGGAATGTTTTTTCATGAGATGTCTTTTGGTGTGAATGGTTTTTTGCGGGGTGAGGGCAAGCCGCGAATGGCGATGGTAACGATTTTAATTGCAGCATTATTGAATATCTTTTTTGACTGGCTTTTTTTGGTTCAATTTCGTACAAACATTTGGGGAGCTGCGTATGCGACGATTTTAGCGCAATTTTTTTCTACTTGTTGGGTAGTGTTTCATTATGTGTCGGGCAATACGGTTTTAAAATTGCGGAAAGAGTATTTTCGTGTCGATTTTAAGTTAGCGAGGGATGTGTTTATGCTCGGATTACCGCCGTTTATTATGCAAGCGGTAGCGTGTATTTTGCAGGCTTTGCAGATGAATCAACTTATGTTTTATGGAAATAGATTCGGAGAATTACGGGGAATTGAAGACGGCGGAAATATCGCTGTAGGCGCGTTTGGGATTGTGTTTATTGTATCGATGTGTGTGTATTTGACGGTTATCGGGTTGAATCAGGGAGTGCAGCCGATTGTTGGATATAACATTGGGGCAGGCAAGTTTGATAGAGTAGCAAAAACGTTGAAATTAGCAATTTGGAGTGTAATTGCGTTTACGATTATTTGTATGTTTGTATTTTTTGTTTGTCCTCATATTATTCTTGCGCCGTTTGTAGCTCAAACGAGTATTGCGAATGTGGAGATGTTGAATATGTCTATACATGCGGTCAGAATTTTTGTCAGTATGTTACCTTTAGCGGGAGTTGTGCTTGTAATGACCGGATATTTTCAATCGAATGGGCAGCCGAAAATAGCGATTATATTAACTTTGATTCGTCAAGTTGTATTATTTCTGCCGTTGATTATTGTTTTACCGTTATTTCTAGAAAGAGTATTAAACTCCGACGGATTAGATGGAATCTGGTACACAATTCCGATATGTGATATTGGTTCGTTTATTTTTACTATTTATTTATTGCGAAGAGAGCTTAAACGTTTAAAAACGTTGAATATTTCAAATGGACATCGGTTAAAAATTTAATTTTAGAGTTGTATTTTGAATAGTAACTGTTCTCATCAATTTTTATTGTCTTGAATGTTCGTAATATATCAGCGGAATATTTTTTTGACAGGATAAACAGGATTACAGGATTTACAGGATAGCAGTTAGTGATTAATGATTCGAGCTTAGAACCCGTGATAATTTCCGCATGCGAACTAACCACTAACCACTAACCACTGACCGTTAACTACTTATATTGTCATTTTTATCTTAACCATTTAAATTGTTTGACTTCTCCATTATCGGAGCGTGTTTTATCGATGGGATGAAGTGTTAATTCGATACCGTTATCAGCAATACGAGAATCAATCCATCCGATTGGTTGTTTTCCGTTCTGAAAGTCGTAGCCGAGTGCTGGAAGATTAATTAGATGAACATTATCAAGTATTGATTGCTGATAAACATGAGTATGACCGTAAAAAAACGCTTTAACTTGTTTTCGCGGTTTGACAACATACCAGAAATGTTGGTTATCGACTATGTCGCCGGGATTATGATGTGCAAACAACAAAGCTGGTTTTTCTTTTCGGGCGTCGAGTTCTTTCGCGAGCCATTGGCGTTGGAGGTATCCAAGATAACCGCTAACATGTTCGGGTTCAAAAAGAGAATCCAGAATAAAAAGGTTACAATTTGGTGTTTCTAATATCGTTACATATTTATTAAAAACCGGTGATTTTTCTTTTTTGAATTGAGTAAAAGCATCAAGAAAATTATTGAGCCGGTCATGATTTCCCAATGCAACATGTACAGAAATTCCTGCGTCGATATATGGTGCGGTCAACGAAACAAGTTGTTTGTAATCTTCGGGTGTACCTATATCGAGGGCGAAATCTCCTGTTACGATAATTCCTTTAGGTTTATCTGTTAGTTTGAGTATTTCGTCTCGAACTGTAATATAATTTTTGTTTGGATTTTGACCGCGTAATATTTTTTCCGGATCACTCGGTACATGAGTATCAGAAAGAAAAACCCAATGATCTGTTGAGTTAGTTTGTTTAATATCTATGTTATGAGCAAAGATATTTTTGGGGAAAAATACAGCTGACAATCCAGCTGCAAAAGAGCCGGCTAAAAACTGACGGCGTTTAATCGGACTAAATGTTATAGGCATGTTTTATCTCCTAGTTAATAAAAGAGGACAATAATTGAACGAAATGTTTTTACGCATCAATTCAATTATTTCCTGTAAGTTTAAAATTCAACTGAATAGGTAAAACTATTCAGCAACTGTCCCGAAGGAGCGGCTGCTGAATAATTACGGCATTTATTTTTTATATTGAGCAATATCAATTGTTAATATTGTGGTGTCTTTCTCTGTAACTGTCAATTCTATCGGACTCGTATTAGAATCTCCCAGAATTTTCGGAATGACACGATTTTTTGCATAAAATGCTTCTTGTTTTGCTTGTTTTTCTACAGTTGCCCGCGGTGAAAGATTTTGATCTTCTTCTTGCGGTTCCAATTCAGGCGGCAATTTCACTGTTTTGATTAGTATAACTTTATAATCACCTGCCGGCGCACCTTTTCCCGTGTAGGAAGCACGCGACGTTTGAATCACGGCAACGCCTTGTGTATTTGTCACGCCTCGACTCGCCCACGCACCGCCGGATGTTTTAGCCGACAATGAAACAGCAACTCCTTCTATCGCTTGATTACCGTCCGTTACAGTAATTGTCACGGGATAAAGATTTTTCAGCTCATCCGGTACTGGTACCCGATTACAACCAAAACAAAATAACACTGTTGACAAACACAGGAATAAAAATAATCGCATTTAATATTTCCTTCTTTCTTTAAAATTTTTAAAAAGGTTATGGTAACTTCTAAAAATCACCGAATTTTGTACTCATCACAATTGAAAATTTATTTTTCGTTACAAAAAATAAAAAACGAAATGTAGAAACACAACGCATTGTGTTTTTACAGAATTTGTTTTTTTATGGTAATGTTTTTGATTCGCCGCCTTCGCGTGTCCCCATTGCACCCCAAACTCCAAAAGGTGATTCGCCGCTGGGTGCAGATGGAGTAGTAAATCTTACTGCTGTTCCGCTGTCGATTGTTTCGGAAACAAACTTGCATGAGCCATCCATTAATGAGGCATTGACACCGCCGGTATGCAAACTTGTTGCAGAAAATATGGCATTATATCTACTGGCTCTGTTGTAACACGAAGGCGAATTTGGAGGAAGCGTTGTATTAAAACCGATATGATACCAATGTGAACCGAACCAATGCCAACCATAACAATAAGTAAATCCTTCAGTCATGTCGCCAACTCCATATTGATATTGCCCGCCAATTGCTGATCCGACACAAATTGTTCGATCACTGAGATAACCTCCGCTAAATCCGCCGTCTGCGGCAATGGCGTATGTTGCAGCCTGTCTTTTAACGTCACTTGACTGTCCATTAAATTCATCAACTGCTTTTTCACTGAAACTGAGAGTATTACTCAAACCGTCGTAAATCGACCCCAAAGGTTTCCAAGTGCAATAGCCGAAAGGTCCGCGAAATTGAGCGTCCGCAGTATAATTACCGGGGTTGTCACCGGCATTAAATCGGTAACAGGTATAACCGGTTGCGGCTTCAGGTTTACTGACTACGTTGGAAGGACAGATAAAAACATTCAGTTGTACTGCACGCGGATTATTCTTTCCTCCTTCTGCGGCGGACAGAGTATGGGCTGGCCAATTCGTCATATAAACATTTTCCGACTCGATACGGTTATACAGAGCAGTTTGCTCGATACATGGAAGCAAGGCGATGAATCCGCTCCAACGTCCATTTTGAACACCTGCATTTAACGTACCTACGGCATTTCCAAGTCCTGCCGGAAGAGCTTCGTGAATGTCCGAATAGATATGAAGAGCAAGTGTCAACTGTCTTAATTTGTTGGCACATTGCATCCGTCTTGCGGCTTCTCGCGCTGATTGAACAGCCGGCAAAAGAAGTGCGATTAACACGCCGATAATCGCAATCACTACAAGAAGTTCAACAAGCGTAAACGCATTGTATAGACTTCTGCTTTTGTTCATTTTAATATTCGGTTTTTTCAATGTGGTGTTTTTCAGAGAATTTTTTAAAATCATAGTTGTACGTACCAGCAACTGAACAAATGTAAATACATTAATCAGTTTCTGCTGGAACAAATTAATTAAACTAAATGTTGTCATGTTTTTTCCTTTCTTAATTAAAGGTGGATTGGGGTTAGTAATTGACGAGATTACGATAATTGTCACGAGGTGACTTCCTATCGTGTTTGCGTATTATTCTAAAGAAGTGTTTTAAGAATATATTAAGATTACATAAAGAATGTGTTAAGTTTTATTTTTAGTTAGTTAAGTTGAAATATATCAAACAGAAAAAATTTTTTAAGATCACAAAAAAAGAATAGCGGTTAGTGGTCAGTGGTTAGTGGTTAGTGGTTAGTTCGCATGCGGAGATTAGCACCGATCACAATTTCGAATCACTAAACCACTAACCACTATTTTTTTTATTAACCACAGAGGACACAGAGAACACAGAGAAATCAGATTTTATAATTTTAGATTGTTTTTTTGACAGGATTACAGGATTACAAGATTTACAGGATTTTTAAATAATAAATTAAAAGAATCAAAACTTGAAACCATCAAATTAGTTGTTAGTGATTTGAACTTATAATCCGTGCTAATTTCCGCATACGAACTAAACTACTATCCTGTAAATCCTGTAATCCTGTAAATCCTGTCAAAAAAAATATTACACTGATTTTTTAACTTTTCTTTATAGATTTCAATTTCTTATAGAACTCATCGAAAGTATCACATTTTTGTGCAAACCGCACGAGTTCATCAAGACTATTGATGTCCATAATTTTTTTAAGAGGTTTTTTAACTGTCTTAAATATTTCGCCAAATTTAAATTTTAAAATATATAAAATAGTGTAAACTATAACTTCAACTTTACTTTCAAAATTATCTTCGACA
>JAITKS010000457.1 GCA_031278315.1 Planctomycetaceae bacterium
GAGTAGTTTTCCATTGTCATCTTCGTCGGTTAATTCTAAAACGATGTTATTTTCAACAATATTTTTATATTCCTCTGGTGAGAGTCGTTTTTGAATATCATATAATTGATTGTGATTAATAGAAGCAATATATTGATAATCTGTGTTGTTTTTATTAAAGTATTCTCCAAGTATTTTAAACCATTCGGTTTTATGTAATTCATCTGTTTCGCTGTAAATGAGACTGTCGTGAAAAAGAAATTTTATTGAATGCCGATTTCCGCAAAAGAGCAGTGTCATATCGAAACAAAAAATCTTAACATATCCGATACCGCCTGAAGGATCAGATTCAATTCTTGCTTCGATATCGTAACAAATCTGATTTTCATCTCTTTCATTACAACGGACTGTAATACCGCTTGTTGCATCTGGATAAAAACGTCTTGCTAATTTACGAAAAAAATCACGAACGTGATCAATTGATTCTTTAGAATCTTCAAGATAAAGCCGTGTATTTTCTATATTTTTTAATATTTCCTGACGAAAGTTCAATTCTTTTGTCTTATAATTTTCAAGGAGTTGTTGGTGTGCGTTGATTCGTTCTTTCTGTTGGATTAAATCATCGTGTTGTTGGCATATTGAACGATAAATATCAATTGCTCCATGTGTACCAAGATATTTTAAACATTGATCGATTTGGTTTTGAATATCGGATTGTTTTGTTTCAAGTTGTTTTTGTTTGTCCAAAAGAGTTATTTTCTGTTCCCACAAACGGCGTTTTCGATTGTTGTTGAGTTGTTTATGAAATTCTTCTACTTCCTTCAAAGTATGAACAACAGATTCGGTAAGAACTTTCTTTGCATTGTTATAAAGACGGATGATTTTTTCAGATTCCAATTCCGATTCAGTATTTAAATTCATTTCAATATTTTTGAGTTGTGTTCCGATAATATTTAACTCGTTACGGTTTTCTAATAAATCACGTTTCAAAGAATTGGCTTTTTGAACCGTATCATCGTAATCTTCGGCAACTTCAAAAGCTTGAATATCTTTTTCTAAAGCAGCAATTTTTTCTTCTAAATCAATTAATTTCAAATCTGGTGATTGTACGCCTAATAAAAAATTTTTAAGAAGGCTATCCTTTTTTGCACTTTTTTTCCAATTTTCGATATTTTTGATACTATCTTTCAATTCATATTTTTGACGTGCCAAATCAATATTCAAACCGAGTAAAAAAGATGAATATAATTGTTTTTGATACGGTTTACACTCTTCGATAGGTTTATCATAATGTGTGTAGGAACTTCTTTTAGGGCGGATAAAATATGGTAACAAAGAACGAAAAGTTAAAAATTTAAAATCTTGCGGAATCTTAAAACATTTTTCTTCAAGATACTTTCGGCATTGATTAAGAGAATATTTTTCGCCATTAACATAAATATCGTTTTGTTCATTTGTTGATCTGGCGAGTACAATTGTTTCTTCCTCGATTTGAATGGTCAAGAAGAATGTCCAATCTGGTAATTTTTCCGCAAATTCATCTTTCTTATCTGAACCGAGACAAAAATGGATAAGAGCAATAAGCAAAGATTTACCGACGCCGTTATAAGTACGGTTTAAGTCTGTTTGTTCAGGTTCGGCTTGTTTTGCAATAATAAAACTAATTCCGCGTTTGTTAAAGCAAACCTTTTTGAATCTTGGATCATTTGCTTCCAATGAAATCAGCTGCATCGTTGAATTTCTCCATTTTTTTCATCAATCAAATCCATTCCATATAATAACAGAATAGCAAAATTGAAATTTTCCAGATTATGCGGAAACGTGTAATGTTTAGTCTGTTTGGCAAGAGAAAATTCTTCCCAAATCTCGTCGAATGTCTTGGGACCATGTTGAAGAGATTCAAGAATAAAACTTCCTAATCCTATCAAAGATTCAGACATTCTTATATGTTTCGACGGTAGAATCATAATATACTTTTAACATGTTTAATTTTTAGTTTTTTGTAACATTTACAGAATCGGCGATAAAAATTCGGCTCTTCTGTGATTTAATTGTTATACGTTTTGTACTATAAATTTCGGCAACAATTGCGTTTTCAGTAAAACTTGTTTTCCGATAGGTAAGCAGGCGGCTCGAACTGAAAATTAAAGGGAGAGCAATTTAAAATTCATCATAAGTTGGGTATCTTTTATTGGCGGTTCAAAAACATCACATGTTTCAAAATATTTGGCGATAATAACAATTGCAGCATCTTGAAAAGTTTTTGTTTGTTTAGGAATCATTTTTTGAATCATTTTCAAAAACAATTCATCTTGCGAATAATTCTTTTTTTCTGTTTGATAAAGTTCTCTCATTTTTTTACATAATTCTTCTGCCAAAAAATCTGCATGACGGTCTAAATATTTGTTGAGCTGATGTAACCAAAGGGCGGCATTGTTTAAGAAAGTTTTTGTTACTTCGGACAATCCGTTAAATTGAATTTTTTCATTCCAATCAGGCAAATTCATATTGTCATCTGTGTTGGTATTAGAAGGAAAATCAAGAATTATTTTGATAATTTCATCAAGAACGGAAAATTCTAGTACCGTTATATCTGCCGGATTGGGAACTGAGATAATCGCTAAAATTTTATCATCTTCTAATTGAAAGAGTTTATTTTCTAGTTCCTTAGCAGTGATAAAACCGGCGTTTCTTAAATGATATTTTTTCTTTATTTCATCAATAGCTTTTAGGCAATCAGCATTGATTCCCAGAAACTTATCATTGAATACAAAATAATATTCTTGAATATCAGACCAATGTTCTTGTAATCCTATGAAATCTATTTTCAATTTTTTTATTGTATCTGGATATTGATTATCTGGATTTTCCGGTGAGTAAACCTGATAATAAATTCCCTTTGAAGAAATTCTGCCGTCGCATTTTCTATCACCGATATTTCCCCAAGGTTTAATCTGTTGAAATTCAGGTTCACAATAATTCATTATTTTTGTAAATAATTGTTCAAACGCCGAACCGTTACTTTCATATATTAACAGTTTAAATTGCTTATGGCATAATACTTTTTCGTTTACGTTCATATTGATACTCCATTTCGGAACAATCGTGAAAACCAATTGCGGCATATTTTATCAAAATTATTTGTTCAATCAAGGTAGAAAAGTATCCGGCAAAAGATAGATTTCAGCTTCACTAATACCAACCTCTAAAAAAATATTCCGCTGATATTTTACAAATAAACGAAATAATAAAATAGACAAAATTTTTTCGCACACAATATCATCGTCTTTCATTTTATTTTTGAATTTTAAGTAGAGATTCATTGTTCGTTGTCAATGAATTATTGTAACAATTAATTATTGTAACAAAAAACGAATTTTCGAGCATGAGGAGTAGATGTATCCCATTTATTGTATTTCTACTCTATAATAGATACGTATCGTATTATTAATTTCGGCGGCGTAAAAGTTATTTATTAGAAAGTCTGTTTTACAAATATAAGCGGGCTTCGACAATTTCGTATTACTGAAATTTATCACACGATACATATAGAAAATTCCAGAAAAAGAATTTTTGTAACAGAAATATCACCCCAATATAATCAAAATATTACCAACGAATTATAAACAATTAATTACTTAAAAATATATGTTATCATCTTATGATATTGAAAAAATGCCGCTCACTGAACTAATGCACGAGGCAGAAAAAATACGGGCAAATACATTTGATAATTGCGTTGATTTGTGTGCAATAATCAATATAAAAAGCGGACATTGTTCAATGAATTGCCGTTTTTGTGCACAAAGCGGACACTATAAAACAGGTATAAATGTTTATCCGCTGCGAGATACAAACGATTTAATTAGTTCGACTCGTACAATCTGGCAGAAAGGTGTACATCGAGTCGGATGGGTAGCAAGCGGCTGCAAGTTGTCGTCAGCCGATTTAGATAATGTCTTGAAGGCAGCAGATGAGTTATTTACACATAGACAAAAATTAAAATCATACGAAAGTTTATCTGCAGACAATTCAAATAGAAATAACAACGAAACCGAATTTCACGGTGAGCTTTGTTGTGCGTCTTTTGGACAACTTGATACGGAATCATTAAAACGGTTGAAAGCGTCAGGGTTTTCGCATTATCATCATAATCTTGAAACGTCCGAGCGGTTTTATCCATCAATTTGTACTACGCAACGATGGCAAGATCGGCTTGCGACATTGAATCGTGTACTCGAATTAGGTTGGGAAGTTTGCAGCGGCGGTATTTTCGGATTAGGTGAAACATGGGAAGATAGAATTCAATTAGCTCAAACGTTGAAAAAACTTGATGTTAAATCGGTGCCGCTAAATTTTTATAATGCAATAGAAGGTACGCCGTTATCGAGTCGAGAACCTTTGAGTGCCGATGAATGTTTACGTATAGTTGCACTCTTTCGGATAATATTACAGAAAGCGTCACTGCGGATTTGCGGCGGACGACCAAAAATTTTCGGCGAAAGAGTAAAGGAACTTTTTCACGCTGGAGCAGATTCTCTCATGACCGGAAATTACGCAACAACAAACGGAATTTCACCCGAACACGACCGTAAGTTAATTTCTGAAGCTGGTTTTTTCGTTACAAAAAATTCTAAACATGAATTTACAAATATATCATCCAAATGAAAATGATTTCGTTACAATCGGGCAGCAATGGTAATTGTACGTTTGTTGAAACATGCGGCATTAGACTATTATTCGACGCAGGATTGACCGGTGACACAACTGCGAAACGACTAGCAAAATGCGGAATCGATATACAATCAATTCATGCTGTTTTGATTTCACACGATCATGCCGATCATGTCAACTGTGCAGGTGTTTTGCATCGTAAATTTAACTTGCCGATATGGATCACACAGAAAACTTACGAACACGCAACACAACATCATCGGCTTGGTAGATTCGGAGATATTAATTTCTTTAAGTCTGGTGAAAATCTAATTTTCGGAAAAATTAGAATCACGGCAATTCCAACCGCACACGACGCTGCCGACGGCGTTTGTTTCGTCATCGACAACGGCGAAAAACGACTCGGAATAATGACTGATTTAGGACGCACGAAATCAATAACATCGATCTTGCAAAAAAATAATTCAAGTCAAAACGAACTCGCTGCCGGAGAGAAAAAAAATGATTTATGTATATCAAGTCAAAAATATTTTGCAGGTTTTGTTGAACAAAAAATTTCAGCATTTTCAGATGATTATTACGAGCGGATTATTTTGACACTTGACGGTTTATTGATCGAAAGTAATTTTGATATCGGCATGTTATCGAGCGGCGGGTATCCGGTAGAGTTAAAAGAACGTATTCGCGGAAAAGGCGGACATCTATCGAATATTGAAACGGCAAATTTGATTAAGTTAGCAGGAAAAAAATTAAAATGGGCATGTTTAGGACATATTTCAAAAGAGAACAACACACACAATGCAGTTTTAGATTCACATCGTGAAATTTTAGGTTCAAAATTTCCTCTTTCAATCGCAAGCCGATATGACATCTCGGAATTATTAGAATTATAAATAACGTAATATATCAGCGGAATAATTATTTATTAACCACAGAGAACACAGAGGAAGAATATTTTGTAATTTTTAAACACGAAATACACGAACAAGAGCTAACTATCAAGAAGTCCCGCTAGGGACTATTCACCAAAAAACTTTATTAACCGTATGCTTTAGCTTACTGTAGGAGCTTCATATTTTTTTTGTTATTTAATATTTTATTAAGATGATAGATATAGTTGAAATAGTTAGGGGCGGATTACGATTGAATCCTTCTCTTTTGGCGGCGGATTTTGCTAATTTGGAATCGGATATTAGGTCATTGGAGCGAGTTGGTGCAACGATATTGCATTTGGATATTATGGATGGTCATTTTGTGCCTAATATTAGTTTTGGCGTACCAGTTGTCGAGGCGATTCGCAGAGTGACGGAATTGCCGCTTGATGTTCATTTAATGCTTTCGCAGCCGGAAGAGTATTTGAAAATTTTCAGACAAGCCGGTGCAGATTTATTATCAATTCATATTGAAGCGGTATCTGATCCGCGTCCGTTGTTTGACAAAATTAGAAAACTTGGTGCGTTATCGGGACTGGTATTGAATCCGCCGACACCGGTTGAGATCATTGAACCTTTTATAAACGATTGTGAGCTTATTCTAACGATGGGCGTAATGCCGGGTTTTGGAGGTCAAAGTTTTGATATTGGTACGCTTGACAAGTTAAGATATATCAAAAAAATTGCTAAACCGGATTTATTGATTTCAGTTGACGGCGGTGTTGGAGACAAAACAATTAAAGATTGTGCCGAAGCAGGTGCAAATTTATTTGTTACCGGAACGGCATTATTCAATGGAGAATTAGAACAAAGATTTAAACATTTAAATAATTTATTAAAAAATGAGTAATCGTAATATATCGTCGGAATATTTGTTTTTCAAATTTTTTTGTGTTATGAATTTTCAAACTAATCTTATTTTCAATCTTATTTTTCCGAATAAAACTGTTCTTATTTGAAATTTTGGTTTGAGTTGTCTATTTATATGTTTTGAATTAAAAGCGAGGTAAATTATGAGTGTTCAAGAGTGGCAAATTTTTTTTGACGCTGGACGTAATTTTCACAAAACAGCTTGTGGTGCGATTAAGCGTCCTGAAATTTTTACGCCGGAGATTATTCAGAATATTGCGGCGATGGCAATTGAAAAATATTTTATGGCGATATTCATAAAACGCAGATTTCTACCGTTAAATCATACAATGTCAGATTTAGTTAGTACTGCGGAATCGATGTCATTACCGATTAGTTCAGAGTTGTTGGATACGTTGTATTATATGGATCAGCTTCAGCAAATATGTTCGTTGGAAACGTTCAAAATTACGAAGCCGATACAATCAGACATTCAGCGGTTTCTAAAAGCGGTTTCAGAAGTCGCCGAACTTGCTGCTAATGAATTGCAAATAAACGAAGAAGGTAATTCAGAAAAATAAATTGATACACGAATCTGTTTTTTCGATAGATAACTAGGCAGGCAACAATAAACCGAAATTTAATGTGAAATCAATATGTGAGCTGTTTATCACCGAAATTCATAGTACGATGTGTATAGTTACCGATATTTTTTGTAACAATTAAATTTAATTATTTTAAATCCAATGTTGAAAAAATTATTTTTTGTATTGATAGTAATTTCTTGTATAGTCGGAGTAGTATTTATTTTTTATGGTACGCAATTGACGCAGTTGACACAATTGGGCGGTAATTTAATTTCGCAATTTATTGTTCATTCTGTTGATAAGATTGTTACTGACGATTTATTAAAAAACGGAGGCGAATATTGGGAAATTATAACGGATGATAAGCAGCAAATTGGTTTTCAAAAAACGTCTATTAGTGAAAAATATTTTGAACAGAAAAGCCGAGTGACTCTATTAAGACATGGCGAGCGGTTTGATGTTGCAATGACTTCTGTATCGGAATCGAGTGTTGACGGTTTTTTTAATTCCGGCATGTTGGAGTTAAAGATCGGTTGGAATAAACCGATTGTGACATCTTTTGAAATTAAAGACAGCATGTTGATAATTTCAACTGATAAAAACCAAAGTTCGATGAAGTGGAGTGATACGGAAGGAGCGGATGCTGTTATAAAATCTTTACTGAAAAAGCCGATGCAATCGAGTGAAAAACGCAAGATAAAATATTTCGACCCAAGTCAATCGCAGGTAGTAGAAACAGTGATGGTTGCAGGTGAAATATGTAATTTAGACAAGTACGGCGGTGCAAAATTGCAGAAAATTGCTGTGCAAAATTTTATTGACGGCAAAATAATATTGCAGAGTTATTATTATACGGATCGAGGCGGCAACATAATTCATACGGAAACTAATTTTGGAGACAGGATTATTACGGCATCACGTGTATCGAAAAAGTATGCGATGGGTATTGTTTCTAATGATAATTTAGTCGAGTACAGTTATAGCGGTGAGATATTGTTACCTGTTTCAATTATTTCGCCGAGAGAGTTAAAGTCGATTACGTTTCTTGTTAAAAAAATCAGTGAAAAAATCAGTGAAAAAAGCAGTGAAAAAAACGGTGAAAAAAGCAGAAATAATAGTAGTAGTTTTGGGCAGATTGCGGATTGGTTTGTTGATTCGCCGTTTCAAAAGGTAGAGATTATTGATTCGAATAAGGCTGTTATTACAGTGTGGAGTTCAATAGGCGAAGTTCCGGCGGAATATGGAAACAAGGAATATAAAATTAACAATAACGTTACAAATAATACTGAACAGCTTGATGAGTATCTTACGGCAGGAAGGCTGATTGATCTTGATGATCCGGAATTGCAGAAGTTAGCGGAGACTATAAATTCAGATAAATTGACAGTGTGGCAAACTGCGGTTTTATTAGAGAGATTAGTGTCGAGAATAATTCGTTTGAATTCTTTTTCGTTTGGTTTTGCTGCGGCGTCTGAAGTTTTGCAGACGGGTCGCGGAGATTGTACTGAGTTTGCAATTTTACTGACAGCTCTTTGTAGAATAAAAGGAATACCTTCGAGAGTAGCTCTTGGATTGGTTTATGAAGAGACACGAAATAAAGGCAAAGACAATTTACAAAATAGCGAAAAAGAAAGTGAATTAGCAAAAGGTAAGATGATTTTTCATTTGTGGACAGAGGTATATGTAAACGGCATTTGGAGACCTCTTGACGCCATGTACAAACGAGGCGGTGCGGATGCAGCAAGAATAAAAATTACAGATGATTCCTTAAAAAATGATTCAATTTCTCAAATTTGCAGATCAATATTAACAATTATAGGACAAGTAGAAATTGACATAAACAAGTAATATATCAGTGTAATAATTTATTGTTCACGGTAACGCGGCCGTCTTGACTGCATCTGTAGTTTTGTTTTTTTGACAAGATTGCAGGATTACAGGATTGACAGGATTTTTAAATGATAAATTAAAAGAATCAAAACTTGAAACCATCAATTAGTTGTTAGTGATTCGAACTTATAATCCGTGATAATCTCCGCATGCGAACTAACCACTAACCACTAACCACTGACCACTAACCACTAACCGTTATTATGCTTTTACGATTTTTTCTTGTTCTATTTTTATGTTTTTTGTTGCATTGCGGCAGTCAACAATAAGCTCTGAATTTTTTACAATAAACTCATAGTCATAAACAGAATGATCCGTAGCAATCAATACACAATCTTGACTAGATAAAAATTCTTTCGATAGAACCATACTTTTCATCTCCTTTATGTTTTTCCAATGCCGCATACTCGGTAATACTGGAATGTACGGATCATTGTACGTAACAATCGCACCTTTGTTGATCAATCTGTCAATCAACTCAAACGAAGGACTCTCACGCGGGTCATCGACGTCTTTTTTATACGCTAATCCTAATACACAAATATTACTCCCGTTTAGAGCCTTTCGCTTGTCATTCAAAGCGTCGATAACTCTACGAATAACATAAAGCGGCATAGCAGTATTTATCTCGCCTGCTAATTCAATAAATCTTGTAGTCAATCCCGCTTTTCTTGCACACCAACTTAAATAAAACGGATCAATCGGAATACAATGTCCCCCTAAACCTGGACCAGGATAAAACGCCTGAAACCCAAACGGTTTAGTTTTCGCTGCTTCTATTACCTCCCACACATCTATTCCGAGTCTGTCAAAGATTATTTTTAACTCGTTTACCATCGCAATATTAACACAACGATACGTGTTCTCAACAATTTTTGCAGCCTCCGCAACCTCACACGACGAAACTTTAATCACTTTAACAATCGCATGAGAATAAAGATTAACAGCAAGTTCACCGCTTATATCATCAAGTCCCCCAACTAATTTAGGTATCCCCTCCGCCGTGAAATCAGGATTGCCTGGGTCCTCACGTTCAGGACTAAACGCAAGATAAAAATCTTCGCCCGCTTTAAGACCGCTGCGCTCAAGTATCGGTAACATAATATTGCGTGTCGTTCCGGGATACGTCGTACTTTCAAGAACAATTAGTTGATTACACCGTAACCGCTTTGCTATCGCTTCGGAAGTCGATTCGACATAATAAAGATCAGGATCACGACTCTCCGAAAGAGGCGTCGGAACACAAATCAATAACGCATCCGCTTCAGATAAACGATTCATATCAGATGTCGGACTAAAACTTCCATTATCAATATACGGCTTTATCCACGCCGAAGAAATATGAGAAATATAACTTGTACCCGAATTAAGCAGATCAATCTTTTTTTGATCAGTATCGAATCCAATCGTTTTGAATCCTGCCTTGATAAAAGCACGGACAAGAGGAAGTCCAACATAACCAAGTCCGATTACACCGACCGTTGCCGTCTTATTACGAATTAACTCCGAAAGTAATAATGACGATGATTGAGAATTTAATGTCATTGTTTTAACTAGAGTAATAATATTTCAATGAAATATTTTTGTAACAAATTTATGTAAATTGTAAATTGCTCTCACGTGTAATTTTTTAGTTCGAACCCTAATTACTTATCGGAAATCAAGCTGTTTAATGAATAGCTCTTGCAGCACCGAAATTCATAACACGATTCGTATAAATACATGAAAACATCTACTGTCCATTCTGAATAAAAAACCGCCGATTCAATTTTCACTCTGCCAAATAAAGACGATAAATTTACTACTACTATTTCTTGTTGTCAATATTTGCAGCAATTTGTTGCAATGACCTCTGCAAAAAGTAAAGATTCAAAACATTGCATCTATGTATCGATTTCAATTAGTCCCGCCGATAGAAACGTTAAGATTTTAAATCTGCTCTGCTCTCACCAATTACACTGGTATATTACCAAAAAATTAAGTTTAATTTTTTTGGAAAGTACAAATCTTATCTGTAATATAATATGTTATTCCTACCCCTTGATGTTCTTGTAAAAAGCTGTATAACTTTTCCGTTAATATGTTGTCATGGGAGTCAAAAGAATATAATTTAAGGTAAATATATCAGTGAAATTTTTCAAAGGTTTCAAGTTTATTTTTACCAACCTTATTTTTTTCACCTTATTTTTCTGAACTAAATCACCCAAAAACACCAAATTCCTGTAAAGGCGGCAGCAATAAAATTATGTATAATCTTTAGGCTTGCGTCATTTCAAGACTTGATTTAAATGTCGAAACTATACGCAGGACAATTGTCATACGCGATTGCTGATTGCTCCTGCGAGACAATTTCACAGACAATTTTGCAAACAATTTTTTTGACTCAAAACAAATATTCAACTGATATATTTATATTACAATTTAAGTAATTATTCCATGAAAAAAATTTTTGTAACAATAAATATTTGTATATCCGCCATACTTTGCAGCTCAGCTACAATGAACGACATAAATTTCACAGATAAATTACAATTTTAGAAGTCCTCGAATAGTTAATTTTTTATTTACCGCGATGATAAACTGATAATTCAATTGTGAATGGTTTAAAATCGTTTTAACTTTTAACTTTTAGGTTTTGGTTTTTGTTATGACAAATAATTCTCTTTTAGCGGCGTTCAATATTCCAGTCTGGGTCGAAGGTTTGAAATATATCGATATTGGCATATTGGTAGTTTTTTTACTTTTTGGTGCGATAGTATTTCTTTTCCGCGATTTTGTACCTCGAATTGGAGCAGTTGCATGGGTGACAGCAAAAGAAGCATTGTTTCAACCGCTTTTTGTTGTCTTGATATTGATTGGACTTTTTGCACTCTTTATCTTTCTTTTGATTCCATACAACACGTTGGGCGAAGATATTAAACTCGTTAAGACGCAAGGACTTACAATTGTAACATTGATGGCTGCATTTTTTGGTGTGTGGTCAGCGAGTTCAACAGTTACAGATGAGATCGACGGCAAAACAGCATTGATGACTTTGGCGAAACCAATTAGCCGCCGCGATTTTATTTGCGGAAAATATGCCGGAGTTATGATTGCCGTTACACTGATATTTCTGGTTTTAGGTTCATTTTTTCTAAATACGGTTTCATATAAACTGGTTCACGATGCACGAGAGTCGGCAGCTGATGTTCCAACATCTTATGAGTGTGCGGTTGCGGTTTACAATGTGCTGCCGGCGTTGGCATTGTCTTATTTACAAATGATCGTTCTCACTGCGATTGCGATTGCGATTTCAACAAGACTTCCAATTTTACCTAATCTTACAATTACGCTAACAATATATTTGATCGGAAATATCATACCGGAAATAGTTCAATCGTCGGTTGGGCAAATTGCTATGGTTGCGTTTGTTGCAGACATTGCGAGTGCTATTGTGCCAAGTCTTGGACATTTCAATTCAGACACGCCTATTGTTATGGATCAAGCTCTTTCGTGGTATTATGTTGGTCTTTCTATTATTTATGCGGGTTTGTATTGTTGTCTAGCGTTGGTTGTTTCGTTGCTTTTATTTGAAGATAGAGACTTGGCATGATATATCCCGAACACTTGAATACTCAATTTTTCGTTACAATAAATAAATCGAATATTATTTATTTTTTTGTTATCAATATTTCTTGAGATCAGACAAGAGCCGCGACAAGAGCCGCAAAGCATTGTGTCTCTATAGAATTTTTTGTTTTTTACTTTTTCGTTACAGTTAAGGAACAGTGATATATTACTGTTATTTTAATCAGTGAGAGTTAAACAGACATTTCCAAAAGCATTGAGATTGCATTATAAAAGTGATTTCGATCGGATTTATAAAGCTAAGACAGCGGCGTCAGACTGGTTGTTTATTATTTTTATCTTACCGAATAATTTGCAGACGAGTCGGCTTGGACTTTCTATTTCACGTAAAGTCGGCAATGCAGTTGTGCGTAATCGTTGGAAACGTCTGATTCGTGAGGTCTTTCGGAAAAATCATCAATCGTTTCCGATGCCGCTTGATCTTATTGTCATACCGCAACGCAATGCTAAAATCACAAACGAAC
This sequence comes from Planctomycetaceae bacterium, assembly GCA_031278315.1. Taxonomy (GTDB): domain Bacteria; phylum Planctomycetota; class Planctomycetia; order Pirellulales; family Thermoguttaceae; genus WRKP01. The sequence continues at coordinate 13,003 of JAITKS010000457.1, forward strand.
AAAAAATGAAAAACTCCATTAGAAAACTTATTACCAAAGCAATAAAACGTTTTTCTTAATTATTCAGTAATATTACCAATTCTGATTATTTCCAAATTTTTGTAATATATCAGTAGAATATTTTTTTTATTAACCACAGAGAACACAGAGAACACAGAGGAAGAATATTTTGTAATTTTAGATTTTAAATTTAAGTGAATTTCTAAAAATATTTTAGGCGGGAACGCAGACATCCCGCCTGCATCTTTTTTGTACAAAAAACGCCTAAAGATGCGGTCGAGACGACCGCGATCCCTAGAACAATAAATTATTTCACTGAAATATTACCCTTTTTTATTCTTCTATATTTTTTGGTTTTGTTTCTGTTGTATATTCGTTTATTATTACGTTTTTTCCGAAATCTTCGTCATCTGTTGAATTTTGGTTTTCTATTGGTTTTCCATTTTCATCTAATTTTAAGTCGGCTGTTGCGGTTTTCTGTTTGGCTAGATTTGTCAACATGTTTAATAACGTGTTTTGATCAACATTATTTACTTTTGAAATTGCATTCGCAACCTCTTTTAAATATCTTATAAATATACTTCGTCTTTCGCCTTCTTGTCTTACTTTATCACGTTTTTTCAGAAAGATACCTAACTTTCTGCCGACCGATTGTAACGCTAACCGTAACTCATTTTTTATTTCTGGATACGCTGCAATAGCCTCTTTCGATTCACTCGTAAACGGCACCCACACACTCGCTAAATGTACAATTACCGTAACAGGCCCTCGCGGTAATTGACCCCTCGCTTGATTCAATCCATACGGTTTCCAATTCAAATTTTGTACAGTTTGCGTTATTAAACACGCGCCCGCTTGAAATTGTAACGGAACTCTATTTGCATAACGATAAATATTCATCGTTTGTCCGTCATTTATATTCAACGTTTGTAACGATTCATGCAACCTTGTCAACTCTTTCGGCTCAATATTTTTTGGAGAAACACGCGGTCTCAATTTCGCTGATTTTATAATTTTATCTGCTGCTTCCATGCCGAGTCCATCAAAAGTTGAAGTTAAAAATTGTCTCAACGTGCGGGCATCACTTTCACCTAGCATTTCTTCTAACGTTTGCAAACTGACACGATGCGACACCGGCGCACCGCCATAAGCAAGTCCTACTTCAACTTGAAACGGATTACCCCGATACACCGCCGGAGGACGCGTCGCAGTCGTAAAAAATTGCCCTGGTACAACTTTATGCAACCCTTTGAGTAAATGTTCCTCGCCAATCGGTACAATACAATCAGTTGAAGGTAACGGAAATCTCGTTTCTTGAATAACATTGAATAACTTCTCAACTTCATTACGTTGTAATTTTCGGGGAGCTGTTTTGAAATCTATTCCCGCACTATTACATATTTGCTTTGCCGTTCCGGGTGAAATTTTTGAAAATGATCCCGTTAAAAAATGTATCATTCCGCTTTCATTCGATTCGTGCATAAAATGAGCAAGACGTCCGAGTTCAGTTCCAAGCGGATGCGGTTTAATCTCTTTCGGTTCGGGCGGTAGAATATCAATTACACGATCATAATTTCGCGAACCGCCGTCAGGATCAGTGTAATGAATAGTAACATGCGGATTGGCAATCGCAGTCTGCTCAAGATACTCATCAACACTTCCTCGACCGCGTTGATATTTCGCCTCAATTTCAATTATTACACGCGTACCATGATTTACTTCCGTCCACTCGATTTCTTGTTTCTCAATAATTTTTCGCCCGTCATCATTTGCGGGAATATCTTCGCCTTCGCCATTACCATTTAGGATGTCAGGTCGATTTGATTTAGTGTCCATTCTAATAACATAGTAATGAATCGGCTTCCGCTGCGATACTTTCGACATTACCTTAACCGGTTTACCAGTTGTGAGTAAACCGTACATTCCGGCAGCTGAAATTCCTATTCCTTGCTGCCCGCGACTCATCCGCAAACGGTGAAATTTCGACCCATATAGTAATTTGCCAAATATAAGAGGAATTTGTTTCTTAACTATCCCGGGTCCGTTATCTTGTACGCCGACTTTATATTTGTCTTTGCCGGTCTGTTCAATATGAACCCAAATTTCGGGCAAAATTCCAGCTTCTTCACACGCATCTATCGAATTGTCAACCGCTTCTTTGACCGTTGTCAATAACGCCTTACGCGGATTATCAAAACCAAGAAGATGACGATTTTGTGCAAAAAATTCACTTACCGATATATCTTTTTGTAATTTCGCCATGTCTTCGGCAGATGTACGACGACGAACTTTTTCTACTGTTATTTCTGACATTTATTATTGGTTTAGTTGTGCCTGCTATTATTTAAAGAGGACTAAATATAAAACTCATACTATAATTTTCAGCAGCTCAATCCAAAAAATTAAAGTAAGAGCAGTTTAAAATATTGCAAAATTTGTAACTATTCTGTAGCGTCATGTAATCATTAAGAATGTTTTCAGATTATAACAATATATATTTTATGATCAAGAAATTGGACGAATAGAATAAATCCGTCAATCACTGCTGATATTATTCTGTTAAAAATTTTAGGTTGAAAATAAACTTGATAATAAGATTTATAAAAAATAAATTTGAAACCCCCGAAAGATTTATCTGATATATTACAAATTCCCCTTTTAGAAATGCCTAATAAAAGATACCTCAATCTCAATAACGATATTACAACTAAATTCAGATATTTTATTAATCGTACATTTCGTTAATTCATACATTTCGTAAGTCGTCAAATAATTCTACAAGCGACCAATACGCTTTATCAAAAAGCGGACGAATTTTTTGATACGCTTTTTCATTTTCGGGATTCGGTTGCAAAGTTTCTTCGGTACGAATGAATTGTCCGATTACATTAAAATCTTTAAAGATACCAGACCCTACCCCCCCGACAACAGCAGCACCCATCGAAGTTGCTTCCTCTAGAAAATTCGGCCGCTGAATTTTTGTACCGAAAATATCAGCCATTATTTGTAACCAAACTCTACCCTTTGCACCGCCTCCGATAACTGTCATTGAATCAATTGGAATATGTTCGCGGAAGATGTCAACAATGATTGCAAAGTTGTATGTAATTCCTTCCATCACGCTTCGAATCATGTCGCATTTTCGTGAAGTTAAAGTCAAACCGATAAAAGCACCTCGTGCATTTGGATTCCAGCGCGGCGACCGCTCCCCCAAAAGATACGGTAAAAAAAGTAACCCATTCGCACCCGGCGGACTTTGCAATAATAATTCATTCATAAGTTGATAAACATTCTCATTTCTTTTTACGGCTTCAGCTAATTCATCGGTACAAATTTGCTCCTTCAACCAGTTATATGCGGCACCCGCCGTTTGCACCGAACCAGACGGATGATAATATTTCGGTACACAATGCGCCCAAGTCATTGTTCTCATTTTTGTATCGAGAATCGGCTTTTCTGTTGTCAATCCAATCCATCCGCTTGAACCGAGATAATGATACGCCTCACCGGGTCGAACCGAACCAACACCAACAGTTGCACATGAACCATCACCGCCGCCGCAACATACCGCCGTCCCAACTTTCAATCCTGACGCCCTTGACGCTTCACTCGTTATTTCACCTATCACATGCGTTGACGGAAAAATATCGGGGAAAAGTGAACCATCAATATCAGCCGCTTGAAGCATCGTATTAGACCAATTTTTGGTATTTAAGTCAAAAGCATTCGTACCGGAAGCATCCGTGTAATCAGTTGCAATAACATTGGTTAAACGGAAATTGATATAATCTTTAGCACAAATTGTTTTGAACGTTTTTTTGAATATTTCAGGTTCATTATTTTTGATCCAGATTAATTTCGCTAAAGGATAAACGGCAGCAACTCGATGCCCAATAATTTTATAAGCGTCTTCCATCGAAATTTTAGACAAAATACCAGACGCTTCTTTTTCACTGCGCTGATCACAATAAATAATAGACGGACGTAACGGATTACCATTCGAATCAATACAAGTTGCACCCATCATCTGACCACTAAGAGCAACAACAGCAATTTGAGCAGAATCAATTTTTGACTTGGAAAGAAGTTGTTGTGTTGAATCACAAACAGCTTTCCACCAATCATTCGGGTCTTGTTCAGCCCAAACGCGATTAAAATAATGTGTTGAATATGGTACCGTACAACTAGCGATCAGTTCACCTTGATCAGAAAACAATGTCGCCTTGTTACCAGATGTTCCAAGATCATGAGCAAGAATAAAAGACATAATTTTACTTCGATAAATATTGTGATTGTATTTGAAAATCTAAATGTAAATTTTCAGCAGAATGTTTTAAACAACTAAACATTCCAAAAACCTTAAAGTATGAAAAGTATATTTACTGGATAGCTGAAATAACGAATAAATATTCGTTCTTGCACACTATCCAACTACCAACAATTAACTACACACGAATTGTTCTGCATTCAATTAAATGCTGTTGCAAATTCACCAAGAGATACACAAGTTATTGCAAAATCGATAAGCTCATCAAGTTTGTTTACATCTTTGACATCCCTAATTTGCTTTTGT
>JAITKS010000467.1 GCA_031278315.1 Planctomycetaceae bacterium
GCATTCTGGAGTTGGTAAATTTGAAACAAATGAAGGTCGATCGGGTGCATATTGGGAGTGTCCGCCGCCTTATGATGCGGAGTTTAAGGGAATTGAAATAACGATACGTTGTTTTGATCCGAAGAGTGGACATATTCGTCAAGTGCGAGTTGTGAAACATGCAAGTGAGTAAATTCAATATAATTTCTCTTTAATTTTTTCAAGTTCATTTTCTATCAACCTCATTATCTCATTAGCAAATCACCTTTCAACAATGAGATAATGAGGTTTTTTATTTTTTGGGGTATTCATTATTACTGAGTTTTTTACTGAATAGTTTTATTAAGAAAAATCCGGTTAAAAAACAAAACTAAAGATGCGGTCGAGACGACAGCGTTCCCGAAAAAAATAAATTATTCCACTGATCTTTTACGTAAATTTTAGTATGTCAAAACGTGTAACGAATTGTGAAATCGTATCTGATAGGTTTTCCGGGACTCAATGAATTTATCTTTTTTGTTACAGGATCATATTGCTGCCAATGCGTGCGCCAAAAATCTATTTCAAAACCGGTCATTAACGAATCACTCCAGTTGTAAAGTAAGTTGATAAACAAACAATGACTGTAGTTTCTCGCACGATTGCTGTTTGAATTTCCTGAAATAACATCTTTGTTAAAAGGGTCATCAACCATGTAACAAAAATTCATTTGCGTTTTTTTTGTTGCTTGATATGTCAATGCCATCCATCCGCCCTGCGATCTTATAGTTTCTTGTCTTGCTATATCAACGCCTTGCAAAATTCCGCCTTCAATCGTTGCAAGATTTTCACCTATAAAATACTCCATCTGAAACCATAAACATTTGGTCAACGGCAAATCAAAATCGACATTAAATGACCACGTCGGAAGACTTTTTTTGATTCCGCCAAATGTAAATCTCTGCTCACCAAAATGCGAAGATACACCCAAAATAATCGGCTTGTTACTCCCGTGATTTCTACCCCTCGCAATAGAATATGCTAAACGCCCCTGAATAATCGGATAACTCGATGCCGCCGGAGATACCGCATTGTCATCACGAAAAACATTGTCTGTAATACCGAATTGTAACAAGAAATTATCAGCAGAATTACATAAATCAAATTGCCGATCAACCCGTAACATCGCACGCCTATAACCAACATTGCCGACACACGCACCAGCAGTGTAATTTAACGTTTTCGGATAAAGAGGCGAAATAATTTCCCAATCTTGACCCGCTAATATTTTCGTCTTACCGTCCGAAACAGAAAAATACGCTTTACGGAGTAATAAACCTCCGCGATTACGGCTCTGATACGCACCCTGAAAATCAAATTCAACCGCACCTTCCGATTTCGAGCCTTTCCAACCGCTAATACCAACGCCTTCCAATTTTAATCCTAATCTAGTCGATTTCGGATCAACATTGTATCCTGAATCATTCTCTATATCGGGCGAGTTCGCATAAACTGCGTAGTCTCCCGTTACTGTCCGCTGCGTTTCATAAGATGCACTCAAGTTAATATAACCATACGGCGTAATTTTAATTTTTCTACTACGAAAAATCGAACTCCCGCTTACTCCCGAACTCAAACTATGAGACAAACGATAATCACGCAAAAATTCGTCAAATTCAGATTTAGTCAAATAAATTCCGCTGTCAGATAACGAAACCGCCGAAACCGTAGGATTTGTAGATTCCGCTGAAACAGATAATTGAGATAATGACAATGAATCTGCAAAAACATTGAGAACATTTAACACAAAACAAATTGTAAACACAAAAACAAAATTATTAAAATTTGTCATCGCTATTAAAAGATTGAAGTACGATTTTTAATTTCTTATCGAAAATAAATAATATTTTTATATTTTTTCAATACCGGCGAATGATTATGCCGGATTTACGTTTTTTGACGATATATTCAAATTCGTGATTACTATAATTATTTCATATAAATAAGTAAATCGGCAATCAAACTAATTTTCGCTTAATTTATTTTCGTAATATATCAGTAGAATTTTTATTTTTTTGGAGATCACAAAAAACACGAAATAACAAAACACGAAAATTATACAAAAAAATCTTTCGTAAAAATTCTCATCGGTTTTAAATTTTATTTTTAACTAATCTTATTTTTAACCTTATTTCATTGATATGTTACAAAATTTTCTTGAACGGTTACAATCGGCTTTTAAAGTTCTCATCGGTTGTAATGAATGTTAGCTGTGGTATGATTCTTGTCCTTTGCGGGTAATTGAAATCCCGCAACATTTACAACGCGGCGTTAAATACCATTTTCGTAATTTCAAAAAGAATTTTTAAAAAGAATTTTTAATTCAAGATTCAAGCAGTCAGAAAAATCTGCTAAATAATTACCTATTTTTTGGTATTATCGTAACGTTAATTATTAACCCCTAAGATCAAATTTAATATGGCAACTCCACTCGAACAATATGATTCTTTTATAGAACTCTACCACAACGGCAAAATAGAAGAGGCAATCACAGGCTTGCAAAAATTAACAGAATCAGAACCGGAATTCGCATTGACTTATAACGCACTCGGTGCTTTCGCCAAGAAACAAGGTAATCTCGGCGAAGCTATAAAATACGCTAAAGAATACTGTAAACTCACACCCGCCGATTCTTTCGGATACACAATTCTTAGCGCATACTATATCGAAATAGGCGACCGGCAAGAAGCAGAAAATGCTATCTCTCAAAGTGTCGCAATAAGAATAAAATATCAACAATAAAAAAATGAAATACAAAATTCTCATCGCTGACGATAATATTGTCAATGTAGAATTACTTGACGCTTACCTCGCCAGCGCTAATTACAAAAATTTCGAATACGAAATCATTACCGCTTTCGACGGCGCCGAAACTCTGGAAAAAGCAATCGAAAATATGCCGAATTTAATTTTACTAGATGTCATGATGCCCAAAATGAGCGGATTTGAAGTTTGCGAAAAACTCAGAACAAACCCGAAAACAAAAGGAATTATGATACTAATGGTAACCGCACTAAGCGAACTCGGCGATATCGAACGCGCCGTCGCTGCAGGTTGCGACGACTATTTAAGTAAACCCGTAAATAAATTCGAACTCATAAAACGCGTAGAAAATATGCTAAAATTACACGCCGTAACAAACGAACTCGAAAGACTAAAACAATATATCAACGAAATGGAAAAATAAAGCAGAAAAATAATATTAGTGAAAAATAAATTTAATACATTTGAAAAAATTACACTGATATATTACCAATATATTACCAAACAAAAATTCCGCTGATATATTACCCAAAAATTAAAATTTCAATTACTTGTTGTTTACGATGGATTACGAAAATCTTATGCTTGGTTATAGTTTCGGGAGTCATTTTGCGTTTTCTGAACCGCCGCAAACTCCGCTTGGCGTGATGGGTAATTTGCTCGGACGTACAATAGGAAACAGTCTCGAATTTATGGAACATCGCGATTACAACATCGGAGATGATCTGCGCCGAATAGATTGGAATAGTTACGCCCGAAGTGATAAACTCGCAGTCAAACTTTTTCGCGAAGAAGTTAATCCTCATGTTGATCTTTTGCTCGATGTTTCCAAGTCGATGAGTTTAAGTAAGACGCAGAAATCTGCGGCAACTTTTGCACTCACAGGTTTTTTTGCGGCAGCGGCAGCGGAATCGAAATTTTCGTTTCGTGTTTTCGTTACTGATAACGGTTGCCGTGTTGTTGAACGTTCTCATTTAACACCGCTTGAGTGGGATACGTTCAAACTGGAAACTCTTAACTCACCCGCCGATGCAATACAAAAATCGCTTCCGGCATGGCGGCCGCACGGAATAAGAGTCGTTGTAAGTGATTTGTTATTTCCCGTTGAGCCGATGAGTTTCGTCTCGCAAATTGTAAGTGATTCTGCCGTGACTATTTTCGTACAATTATTAGCTCAAGCCGATGCCGAACCGCCTGAACAAGGACACGTGAGATTAATAGACAGCGAAACAAATGAACAACTAGAATTGTATATCGACACTATAAGCCGAGAAAAATACAAAAGAAACTTAATAAGACACCAAGAAAATTACAGTCTAGCCGCAAGAAAATACGGCGCATTCTTAACAACTGTAATCGATGAACAATTCCTAAAAAACGGAAGAATCGATGACCTAATGAAAATGGAACTAATTAAATTTAGTGGTTAGTGGTCAGTGGTTAGTGGTTAGACCGCATGCGGAAATTAGTACGGATCATAATTTTGAATCACTAAATTCATAACATTTAATCATTAATCTCTAAGTTCGAATCACTAACCACTAACCACTAATCACTAACCACTAACCACTAATCTCTAGCCGCTAAATATCACGGGATGGTTTCTGATTGGGAACGAGTTTTGCTTTTTTTTGAACATTAGCCGTGTGATTTCACGGGTTCTATTGCTTTGCCTATCTTATTTGACGGAAATTTGGATTCTTTATTACTTATTTCGCTTTTCTAATATATAGACGGAATTTTTATTTTTCAACTTTTTTTGAATTACAAATTTTCAAACTAACTTTATTTTCAACCTTATTTTTCTAAACAAAACAACCTTAGCAGTAATGAATCCTCTCCCTAAAAAAACTTATTACCTTATCGTTGAGAAATGATTTGTTAATAAAGTAATAAAGTTGATATGAGTGTTGTAAATCGGCTAATAAGTTTTTTGGGTGAATAGTTTAATTCGGAAAAATAATGTGAAAAATAAAATTAGCGAAAAATGAATTTAAAACCTTTGAGAAATTTCACTGATATATTACCTCTTTTCTAATTTGGCATAAAAAATGCAATAACAATTCAAATTCAAATTCAAATTCATCGGCAACACTTTTGTATGATCAACTAATATCATCAAGCGAATTCAACTAATATTGAATAAACGAATTGAATAAGTTGCTTTTACTCAAAAAGACATTCCTAAAAATTATTTTTTTATCGTTAAAAAAAATTGCAAACTCTGACTAATTAAAATTGTGAAAAGATATTGCTATTTTTAGAACTCGTTGAAAATTAATTATGTCATTACTAAAGCTGCTAGGTGAATTATTGATAGAAAATTTTAGGTTGTAAACTGTTCTCGTGTTAATTTTCAACAGTTGATTTAACAATTATACGAACTCATACTATGAATTTCGGCGACAGCAGGATATATTTATTCAATCTGCTTTCCGTAAGTAAGCAGACGGCTCGAACCGAAAAAATAAGTGAGAGCAGTTTAAAAATTCAACAATTAATAACGGAGAAATTTTGCAATGGCAAAAAAAGATTATCGTATAGAGACTCTTGCAATTCATGCGGGTCAAGAGATAGAGCCGACGACGTTGGCTCGTGCGGTGCCGGTTTATAGAACGACGGCATACAATTTTAAAAATTCCGAACATGGTGCAAATTTGTTTGCACTCAAGGAACTCGGTAATATCTACTCGCGATTGATGAATCCGACGAATGATGTACTTGAGAAACGTCTTGCGGCACTCGACAAAGGAGCAGCAGCATTGACACTTTCCAGCGGAACAGCGGCTGTTTATTTCACAATTACCAATATTCTTAAACAAGGTGATGAATTCGTTACGGCTTCAAATCTTTACGGCGGTACGTTTACGCAATTTGATGCGATACTTCCGAATCAAGGTATTACAGCACGTTTCACATCGGTTAATGATTTCAATGCAGTTGAAGCTGCAATCAACAAGAAAACTAAAGCGATATTCATTGAAACAATCGGTAATCCGGTTCTCGATGTAGCAGATATTGAAGGTTATGCTGCAATTGCGAAAAAGTATCATTTGCCGCTTATCGCAGACGCTACATTCACACCGCCGACATTATTACGTCCAATAGAGTACGGCGCAAATATAGTAATTCATTCGTTATCAAAATGGATCGGCGGACACGGAACAGGAATCGGAGGAGTTGTAATCGACGACGGAAAATTCGATTGGACTGACCCAAAATTCGAATTATTCAATGAACCTGATCGCGGCTATCATGGATTAAGATTCGCACACGATTTAGGACCATTAGCACCATTGGCGTTTATTCTACGATTGCGAACAGTTGGTTTACGAAATCAAGGTCCGACGCTTGCTCCGGATGCAGCTTGGATTTTCTTACAAGGTGTAGAATCGTTACCGCTACGAGCGGAGCGGCATAGTGTAAATGCTCTCAAAGCAGCTGAGTATTTGAAAAAGCATCCGAAGGTCGCATGGGTACGTTACCCGGGGCTGCCAAGTGATAGTTCAAATAATCTAGCGAAAAAATACTTACCAAACGGCGCAGGCGGAATGGTAGTTTTTGGTTTGAAAGCAGGCAAGGACGCCGCTATCAAATTTGTTGACAATGTAGAGTTATTCAGTTTACTAGCTAATGTCGGCGACGCAAAGAGTTTAATCATTCATTCAGCAAGCACGACGCATTCGCAATTAAGTGAGAAAGATCAACAATCGTCTGGACTAAATTCTGATTTGATTCGTTTATCGATAGGTCTTGAACATATTGACGATATCATTGGTGCTCTCGACGACGGTTTGAAAGAAATAAAATAGTGAAATAGTGAAATAGTAAGAATAATAGTAAATAGTAATATTTCAGTATAAGATTTATTTTTCAATTTTTTTGATTTATAAATTTTAAAACGAACCTTATTTTTCACCTAAAATTTTAAACACAAAACACACGAAATTACACAAAAAACACGAAAATCATATACACTCCTTTTTCGTGATTTTTTGTGTGTTTCGTGTTTTAAAAATTTTCGTAAAATTTCTCATAGGTTTCAAATTCATTTTTCACCAACCTTATTTTGTTTTTATTAACCACAGAGAACACAGAGAAAGATGATTTTGTAATTTTAGATTTTGGTAATATCAGTGAAAATTTTTTTGTAACTGTCTATTTTGATATTTTTGTTTTATTTTTTAAACACGAAAAGCATGAAAAATCTTTTAGATAATTTTTGTGCTTTTCGTTATTTCTTTTGTTTCGTGATCTCAAAAAACAAAAATTACTCTGATATATTTATATTACAAATATTCTTATTTCCGCGGCGAAGTTTTTTTATGTATTTGAATTGAATTAAAGGTAATTCTGCATACTTATCAAAGATACACAATTATCTAAAAAATATAAAAAACAAAGGAAAATAAGTGTAAAATTTTGGGGAATCGCAGGTATCATTCATTTAGAATTAACGGGGGGGTTGGAAAAATGATAATCAGTGATAGAATATCGCCTCTTTTTAATTGATGATTGAGCGTTAATGCGCGTATAGTTTTTTTTAAGTTGAATAAGTTGAATAAATGTAATTTTATTGTTAGAAGGTTTTTTATTTATGGCGGAAAAAGAAAAAAAAGTTAAAGAAGAAGCAATTGAATTAACCGGTGTCGTCGTTGAAGAAGTACGAGGCGCCTTCAGAGTTAAACTTGATGATATGGAGCATATTGTTTTATGCCGTCTTGCCGGCAAAATGCGTAAGTTTAAAATACGAGTTGTACCAGGCGATCGCGTTACCGTTGAAGTAAGCCCCTACGATATGACAAGAGGACGAATAACTTTCCGAGATAGATAATTTATCGGTTAATTTATCGGTTCATATTTTAATTTAATCTTTTAATTTAATCTTGTCTAAATTCCGTTTAACTGCGGATTTAATTGTGACAATTGCTAAAAATCAGCTGAAAATCATTTTATGAGCCGTCGAGTTTTATACAATCATAAGACCATACTATGAATTTCAATGACGTAAAAACTTTCATTAAAACTATTCATTAAAAGGTCTGTTTTCCGATACATAAGCAGGCGAATCAAATCGAAATTGCAAGATAAAAAAATAGTTTAGGTTAAAAGATTCAAAATTGCCCGCGTAGCTCAACTGGCAGAGCGCAGCATTCGTAATGCTGAGGTTGAGGGTTCGATTCCCCCCGTGGGCTCTCTTATATTATTTATTATTTCACGATTCGTTATTATTGAATCTTTGTAATATATCAGTGAAATTTTCAATTAACCGCCGGAGCATTACCAAAGTTGAGTAATGTTCGTGTGTTTTGTTTTAATTTGGACATTAAAAAAGTCTCTTTCAAAATGAAGTCCTTTAACCCTTAAAAAACTTTAACCCTTAAAAAAATCCATGCGTTTAATTTATATTTTTGTTACGATAATTTGTGTCTCGTTTGGAGTTTGTCCGATATTTACATCTGCATTTACATTTGCCGATACATCTGCCGATACAATCGTTTTTGATTTTGAATCCGGCAATCTTGCAAAAGACGGATGGAAAATTATCAAAGGTGAAAATTCAAAACCGATTGGTAATCGTGAATTGGAATTTCATCACGAAAATATTCCATACGTCAAACACGGCAAGTTCTATTTGACTACATTAGAATCGGCGAAAAATACCGCTCCAACTGACGACACAATTTGTGTTCTTGAATCACCTGTATTTGTGTTAAACGGCAACGAAGCTAAACTTATGGTCGGCGGCGGTAAATTGGAAAAAACGTATATCGCTCTTTGTCCAGTTCTTGATGACGGTAACATCGGGAAACCGGTTCGTAAAGCGCAAGGACAAAATTCGCAAAAACTTGATGATATTATCTGGAACGTTACGGAATTAAAAGGTAAGGCGTTTGTTTTACAAGTTGTCGATGAAGCAACAGGAGCTTGGGCGCATATCCGAATGGATAACTTTCGTACTAGCGGCAATATTGATGTTGCGAAAACATCACAGCGTGAAAAATATTTGCACGAAATTATCGCCAAACGCGAAACGGACGAAAAAGCGAAACGTGAAGCGATCCGAAATAATCCGTTGCTCAACGAACATCCGATTTTATACGTAACGCGTGAGCAGTATCGTAACGATCATCACAACACTGCAACTCTATTTCAAAAAGGTGAAATCAATGAAGGAAGTTTTCGCGGAGGCAGTTCATTACGTGTTTGGAATCCCAAAGATGATTCTGTTACTGTTTTGCTTGAAGTTCCTGAAGGGATTGTCCGTGATCCGTGTCTATCGTTTGACGCAACAAAATTGCTTGTCTCAATTCGCCGGAATGGTCAAGATGATTATCATATTTATGAATTGCAGCTTCAATCATTTCTAACGGGAGTTTCAAAAACAATTATCGTTACAAAAAATACAGACTTGACCGATTCGCCGATTCGTCAATTGACATATTTAACCGGAGTGAGTGATATTGATCCGCTTTATTTGCCGACGGGTGAAATTGTATTTGCTGCAACGCGTGAACCGAAATATTGTATGTGTAACAGGCATATCATGTGTAATCTGTACAAGATGAACGGCGACGGTTCGAATATTCGGCAAATTGGTAAAAGTACGCTTTTTGAAGGTCATCCTTCTTTGGCATCGGATGGTCGGATTATTTATGACCGTTGGGAATATGTTGACCGGAATTTCGGCGACGCTCAAGGACTTTGGATCACCACTGCCGACGGTTTCAATCACGCAATTTTTTGGGGCAATAATACTGCTTCACCCGGAGGAGTTATTGATGCACGAATTATTCCTGATAGTTCGTCTGTTTTTGTTGCAACATTCACTTCCACGCACGACAGACCATGGGGAGCAATCGCTTTGATTGATCGGCAAAAAGGAATTGACGGAAAACAAGCGGTGTTACAAACGTGGCCCGCGTCGGCAATTGATCTTGTTGATAAAGGCAACATGGAAACATTTACGGAGGTGAAAAAATACGATACATTTGCGAGAGTTCGTCCGAAGTTTGAAGACCCGTTTCCGCTTTCTGCCGATTGGTTTCTTGCGTCGGGTATGACTGGACAAGGCGAAAAAATGGGAATTTATCTGCTTGGTCGCGATGGTACCATGCAACTTGTTTTTGAGGACAAAAATGTTTCCGGTTCGCATGGTTGTTTTGATCCGATGCCGCTTGTTGCAACAATTCCGCCGCCGGTCAATATTCAGGAAGCCGACTTCTCACAATCTGCCGGCAATTTTTATGTAACGAATGTTTACGAAGGTTTGGGCATGAATAATGTCAAAAAGGGAAGTGTTAAATTTTTGCGGGTTGTCGAATCGCCGGAAAAGAAAACATGGTCGCCGAAAGGTTGGCAAAACAATCATGGCGAGCAAGGACCGGGAATGAATTGGTACGAATTTATCAATAAACGTGTTCTTGGTACGGTTCCGGTTGAAGATGACGGCAGTGCTTATTTTACTGTTCCTGCCGATACATTTTTGTATTTTCAATTGCTCGACGAACAAGGACGAATGATCCAAACGATGCGCAGCGGAATAATTATTCGTCCGGGAGAAACGAATGGATGTGTTGGTTGTCATGAAGATCGTTTGGCAACATTTCCGCCGTTACCGAAAACACCTAAAGCATTGACGAAACCGCCGCAACCGATGAACGGATGGTATGGTTCACCGCGTCTTTTTAGTTACGTTAAAGAAGTTCAAGAACCTGTATTCGATAAATATTGTGTTCAGTGTCATGATTACGGCAAGATTGATCAAAACTCGAAAAAACCGAATCTTGCCGGCGATTTGAATACGATTTTCAACACGTCTTACGTTGAATTGTACAAAAAGAATTTAATCAAAGTAGTTGGAGCGGGACCGCATGTTAAGTTGAAACCATACGCTTGGGGTTCAACGCAAAGCCGAATCGCCAATGTTTTACTCAACGGTCATCCGAATCCTGAAATTGATACGAAACGTAAAGAGCTTGGTATTTACGTTAATTATCAAACCAATTCGGAGGCGGTTGATCGTGTTTTGACATGGATTGATTTGAACGCTCCGTATTATCCGACTTATTTGACATCATTCCCGAACAATCGTTTTGGACGTTGTCCGCTTTCGGATGATCAATTGAACCGGTTGGCAATTCTTTGTGGTTACAAAAATAAATTCCGCAGCGGCGGTGCAGATGGTCAAGTTGCTTTAGACTGGGCGGTTTCGTTTACAAGACCGGAATTGAGTCCGTGTCTAGCGAAATGGAAAACGGATGAGGACAAACAATCAGCGGAATACAAAGAGGCGTTATCAATTATCGAGTCAGGCAAAGATTCGCTTGTATCAACACCGCGCGGTGAAGACCCAAACACCGTAACAATTCCGCAACGTGATGCCAAACAACAAGCAAAATACGGCTTCCTACTCAATGTCGAACAACAAATGCGCAAAGCAATTATCAATAGAGAAAAATTGTTCGATAAAAATATAACAAAATAGTTGGTAATATATTGGTAATATATCAGTGGAATCTCTCAAAGGTTTCAAGGTAAGTTTTAAAATTCACAACTCTAAAAAAATTGAAAAATAAAAATTCCGTTGATCTATTACAAAAAATAAAAACAAAAATTCCACAGATATATTATCTAATTACAAACGACAATTATTGTGATATATCAGTGGAATAATTGTTTTATTAACCACAGAGAACACAGAGAACACAGAGGACACAGAGAGATTGTAATTTTAGATTTTCGATTTTCGATTTAAGTGAATTACTAAAAAATATTTTAGCTGGGAACGCAGGCGTCCCGTCTGTATCTTTTTTGTACAAAAAACGCTTAAAGATGCGGTCGAGACGACCGTGATCTCGGCAACAATAAATTATTTCACTGATATATTACCAATTATTTACAAACTACAAAATGAGTAGTGATTCGTTTACATTTTTTAAAAGTCAAATTGGCATGACATCATTGGAAACGTTACATCTTGGAAGTCCGTTTGACTATGAAAAGCAGGTAACTTTGGTAATGATAACAGATGCACCTTCGCCGGATTTACGGGAGGAGGTATTACGTCCGTTTTATAATTCCATGTTGCAGCGTTATTTGTTAGAAACTCGCGGCGGTGCATTTATTTTGTTTACAAGTTATCAATTATTGAAACGGACTGCATCTGATATGACGCCGTGGCTTGCCGAACACAATTTACCGTTATTTATTCAAGGTGACGGGATACCTCGAAGTGAAATGGTACGTCGGTTCAAGGAAACATCGGATTCTGTTTTGTTTGGTACAGACAGTTTTTGGCAAGGTGTTGATATTCCGGGAGATGCGTTACGTAATGTTATTATTACGAAACTTCCTTTTTTAGTTCCGTCTCAACCGGTAGTTGAAGCCAAGATAGAAATGATTAAGGCGCGAGGCGGCAATTCGTTTAGTGATTATCAGCTTCCGACGGCAATTCTAAAATTCAAACAGGGTTTTGGACGTCTGGTAAGAACTCGCACAGATTCGGGTCTTGTGGTAGTACTTGATCCGCGTATTCATTCGAAATCTTATGGACATCAATTTATTGCTTCATTACCAAAATGTAAAATTCGATATGACAAAACAACAACTTTGACAGGATAAACAGAATAGCGGTTAGTGATTTGAAATTGTGATCGGTGAAAATATTTCAGAGGTTTTAAGTTTATTTTAAACTAACCTTATTTTTCACGGATATTTTTTAAACACGAAACACACGAAAAATCACGAAAAAGGGGAACGAATTATCAATCTAAAATCCTGTCAATCCTGTAATCCTGTAATCCTGTCAAAAAAACAAAAAAAATATAGCGGTTTGATGGATAGTGATTTGGTGATTTGAAATTGTGATCGGTGATAATTTTTCACCGATATATTACACTTATGCCGTAGCGTAGAGACACAAGGCATTGTGTCTCTACATTAATGATTGTCCGGGTTTTAACATGCCTACAATTATTCCGCTGATACAATTACAATTTTAATGAATAGTTTCAACAGTAACCTTTTTACCCGTTGAGAGCGGGAACAATACGACTCATTCTATAAATTCGGAAATTCCAAAGCGTATTTATTAGATAACTCACAACAGCTTAAACTGTAATTCAACTGTAATTAAACTGTAATTCAACTGTAATTCACGCCGCGATGTAAACCGTAATTCAAGAATGAACCGTTCACAATTACAATGCAAACAAATTTCAATTTAACGTTGACGAAACAATCAGATAATAAAAATATATTGATAAATTTATTATCACAATTGATTGATTTTCGTATTAAAATTATTGTAACAATTAACTTGCTAATAGCTCTGTTTGTTATGAACTACACAACAACACTTTACGCCGAATCTGCATTTGCAAAATTTAAACTCGGCGAACTCGATTTCTACTGTATCCAAGACGCACCGGGAGAAATGAATAACGCAATTTTCGCCGGCACTGACAGCGAAATTTTGAAAAAACATACTCAAAACGGCAAGTCGCCAAGCAGTATTTCAACTTTCGTAATTAAACATAACAAAAAATCAATTTTGATTGATACAGGAAATGGAAATCAATTGCTTGAAAATCTCGCAGCAGCAGGAATCAAAACAGACGAAATAACTGATATTCTACTGACACACACTCATCCCGATCATGTCAGCGGACTATTCAATAGAACAAAACCAAACTTTCCTAATGCAGCTATTTGGATTACCGCAAATGAATTAACGTTTTGGAAAACGTCAAATAACGCTTTGGTCGAAAAAACAATCAAAGCTTACGGCGAATTGAAAATTATTATCCCAGACGAAAAAACATCAATCGTTCTGCCAGAAATAATAGCAATCGACACAATCGGACATACCCCAGGACATGTTACGTTTTTGGTCTCGTCAAAAGGACAAAAATTATTTATCGCCGGCGACCTTTTACATAGTTCTAGTCTGCAATTTCCGCATCCCGAAATTTCTTCACGATATGATAATGACCCAAAACAAGCTGCAAACATACGTAAAAAACTACTGACAAGAACCGTAAACGAAAAATGGATTTTTGTATCTGCTCACATTCCTTTCCCAGGATTTATTCATCTGGAAAAAGACGGTGAAGGATTCAAAATCATTCCAATAAAACTCCTTCCGTAAGCTAAAGCATACGATTAATAAAGTACCGTCCATAGCGAGACGTGTTTAGTGATTAGTGTTTAGTGGTTAGTGGTTAGTGGTTAGTTCGCATGCGGAAATTGGTGATGGGGGTAAGTTCGAATCTCTAAATTCCGAAACTTTAATCATTAACCTTTAACTACTAATATTCATCACTAACCACTAACCACTGACCACTATCCAAGTCCATAGCGGGACTTCTTGATAGTTAACTCCTTTTCGTGTATTCCGTGTTTAAAAATTACAAAAAATTGAAAAACCATTATTCCACTGATATATTACTTTCACAGATATATTACAAAAAAAATCATAACACAGATGAGTTCAGAAACATTTGATAATTTATTTACGCCGGTTCAATTTTTGAAAGGAGTCGGCGAGTTGCGCGGAGAACGGTTAAATCGAATTGGAATCAAACGCGCTGTTGATCTATTGTTTAATTTTCCACGCGATTATCTCGACTTGACCGAGCGGGTTGAAGTCGATCAACTTAATCCAGACAATATACAAACGGTAGTCGGTACGATAGAGACATGGGAATCGCGGGCAACACGGCGCGGTAAAATGCAAGCTCTATTTGTTGATTGTGTCAAGGGTTTTGTAAAAGCGATTTGGTTTAATATGCCGTTTGTTATACGGGACTTTGCACCTAAACGCCGCGTCATGCTTACAGGTAAACCGAAATTTGATCATCCTTATTGGGTGATGATGCACCCGCAAATAACTTATCTCACCGACAACGATGTCGATTCTGAAACATACTCTTTTCTGCCGATATATCCATTAACCGAAGGAATCAAACAGCATCATTTGCGAAAAATTATGCGTGAAATGCTGCCTGATTATGTTTCCAAACTCGAAGAAGTTTTTCCGTCTGATTTCTTGATACAACACCAACTTTTGCCGATAGCACAAGCAGTAAAAGCGATTCATTTTCCTGCCAATAAACAAGAAATAATTTTAGCAAAAAGACGATTTGTATATCAAGAATTATTTATTCTGCAACTCGGACTTGCGATTCGCCGGTTACAGCATCGTACTAAGCTCAAAGCGACACCGTTATATTCTAATCGCGATATCGATATAAAAATCCGCAAACGTTTTCCGTTCCAATTGACTAACTCGCAAGAAAATGTAATTAAAGAAATCTTAAACGATATGACACAAGCAGTGCCTATGAATCGTCTTTTGCAAGGCGATGTTGGAAGCGGCAAAACTGTTGTTGCAATTTATGCGATGCTTGTAACTGTTGCGAATGGACATCAAGCCGTTTTTATGGCACCGACTGAAATTCTAGCAAGGCAGCATTTACGTACAATAAATCGTATGCTTGAAGGCAGCCGTGTGAATGTAGTATCGTTGTTAGGCGGTCAACGTCCGGCGGAGCGGGCTGCTGTTCTGCAAGAAATTACTGCGGGAGCTGCTAATATAATTATCGGTACGCAGGCTATAATTTATGGTGAAATTCCATTTCATAAACTTGGTCTAGTTATAATTGATGAGCAGCATAAATTTGGTGTGATGCAGCGTGCGGTTCTTAAATCGAATGAAAAATTCGACCCGCACTATCTAGTAATGACAGCAACGCCAATTCCGCGAAGTGTTGCTATGACAGTATTCGGCGATCTTGATGTTTCCGTGATGCACGAACTCCCGCCGGGCAGACAAAAGGTAATAACTTATGTTTCAAATCCTGAAAATAGAGCAAAATGGTGGGACTTTATGGCACGTAAAATTAGGGAGAATCGTTGGCAAGCTTATATCGTCGTACCGTTGATTGAAGAGTCTGAAAATTTTGACGCCCGCAGTTTGAACGAAGTTTATGAGCAATTATCAAATGACGCATTTGCAGGATTTAAAATTGGAATTTTACACGGTCGAATGACAACGGAAGATAAAGATCGAATTATGTTTGATTTCAGAACAGGTGAAATTGAAATTCTGATTGCAACAACTGTGATTGAAGTCGGCGTTGATGTCCCTAATGCAAACTTGATGACAATAGAAAGTGCGGAACGTTTTGGTTTATCGCAACTACATCAGTTAAGGGGACGAATCGGAAGAGGTAAAAAACCGGGCTATTGTACTGTTTTCACAACGAACTCAAATGAAGAATCGCAAAAAAGATTAACCGCCTTTGCAGCAACTTCGGACGGATTTAAGTTAGCCGAAGAAGACCTAAAAATTCGCGGCGCCGGAGATTTATTCGGCACGCAACAACACGGCATCCCGCCTTTCAAAATTGCTGACTTGGTAAGAGACAAAGAAATCGTAGAAGAAGCACGCAAAGATGCAATTGAAATGGTTACATCTGATCCCGGACTAGCCAATCCCGAACATACAAAACTACGCCGTCAAATGCTAACAAGATACGGTACCGTTTTAAATCTAGGAGATGTCGGATAAACGATTACAACCGTATGCGGGAACGCAGACGTCTTGCCTGCATTATTTTTCGTTACGAAAAATAAAGCTCCTTCCGTAAGCTAAAGCATACGGTTAATAAAGTTTTTTTGGTGAATAGTCCCTAGCGGGACTTCTTGATATACTCATTGTACTTTAAAATTCGGTATTATTTTTTGTAACGAAAAAGGTGACCGTTCACGGATAAAACTAGAATCGCCCTGAAAGGGCAACCGGATTATAACCCGCCCCAGCGGGGCGGGTAAAAGTCCCCCCTCCCCGAAGCCCTGAAAGGGCGGCAGGATATTATGACACGATTATTGTGAAGAATCCGACAAAAAAAGACAAATAGCAAATCATCCG
>JAITKS010000001.1 GCA_031278315.1 Planctomycetaceae bacterium
TCAAAACTTGAAACCTTCAATTAGTTGTTAGTGATTCGAACTTATAATCCGTCCGTGATAATTTCACTAAATTACTATTCTGTAAATCCTGTAATCCTGTTTATCCTGTCAAAAAAAAATATTCCACACTGATATATTACAAAAAAATAAAAAACGAATTTTAAAGTGTAATTGGTATAAATTACTGTATAGTTACAAATATTTTCCTGTAATTGAATTTTTGTTTTTTATAATGTCTTTTTGTAATCCTGTTGCTATAATTTTTCCTCCTTTAATTCCTCCGCCTGGTCCTAAATCGATAATCCAATCGGCTGCTTTTATCATGTCAACGTTGTGTTCAACAACAATTACACTGCCGCCATAGTCAATAAGATTAAATAAAATTTCAAGTAACTGTTTGACGTCATGTTTGTGTAATCCTAATGTTGGTTCATCCAAAATATAAAGAATACCATTCTGCTCAAATTGATTTTTATGATTATCATTATCATTATCATCAGATATAACTACATTGTTTTTCATTTCTCCTTTTTTAATCTGTTTCAATAAATTATATTCCGCCCGCGCAAGCTCATTGGCAAGTTTTATTCTTTGCGCTTCTCCGCCTGATAACGTTACAGCCGATTGACCAAGTTTCAAATACCCCAACCCAATATTACATAAACTAACTAAAACCTTGCTAATTCGCGGTATATTCTCAAAAAATACCGCCGCTTCTTCTATCGATGTCTCAAGAACATCTGCTATTGACTTCCCCTTGTATAAAATTTCTAACGTCTCATTACTAAATCGCTTGCCGCCGCAATTAGGACACACTACAGTTAAATCACCAAGAATCCGCATTTTGATTTTTATCGTACCATATCCATTACAAGTCATACAACAGCCTCCGCCTTTTTTGTAACAATTATTAGTCCGTATAACTTCACCATCTTCAATATCGCTTTTTTGAGTAATATTTTTCCCTCCCATAATAAACCAACCCGCATCATAACCTCGACGCTTTGCCTCCTTAGTTTTGGCGAAAAGATGACGGATTTCATCGAATATTCCAGTATAAGTTGCCGGATTACTTCTCGAAGAACGACCAATAGGCGATTGATCTACCTCAATCAACTTACTTATATTTTCTATACCGAAAATTCCATTACACCGCTCCCGAAATTTATCACATAATTTGTCCCTTGAATTATTGTCAGACTTGCTGCTCGATAAATAACTTCGCACAATCGGCACAAGCGTCTCGGCAATAAGAGAACTTTTCCCGCTGCCGCTTACTCCTGTTACACAAATAAATTTCCCAAGCGGAAATGTTACATCAATATCACGCAAATTATGAGTCTTAACTCCTGTAAGTTTAATACAGCAATCAGAATTACTTTCAATTCTACATTGTCCTTTCGGCATTAATCTCGGCATCGGCATTGAAATTTCACCATTGAGATATTTCATCGTTAGAGATTCTTTACAGTCATTTGAATTAATCGGTATTGCTTGTATTTTTTTTTCTTTTTTGATTATTTTCATTTCACCAACAATTTTTCCGCCGCATTCTCCGGCACCGGTTCCTATGTCGATTATTCTGTCTGCTGCTTGCATAATATCTTCATCGTGTTCGACGATGAGCAGCGAATTACCGTTATTTTGTAGTGTTCGTAGCGATTTGATCAATTGTTCAGTATCTTGCGGATGCAAACCGGCAGTTGGTTCATCGAGAATGTAACAAACTCCGACCGGTGCATTTCCAAGAGCGTTTGCTAATCTGATTCGTTGTAATTCGCCGCCGCTGAGCGTATCGCTTGTACGGTCGAGAGTAATGTAATCCAAACCGTTTTGTGTCATGAATTGCAGCCGTAATAAAATTTGTTCGAGTGCCGGTTTAATTATTTCGATTTTATCTGTTGCGGTTTTATCTGTTGCTAGTTCGATATTGTTAAAAAAATCGAGAGCGCCGGCTGCCGTTAATGCACATATTTCAAAAATATATTTTCCGCATACTGTAACATTTCGAGCCTCAATACCAAGACGAGTTCCATTACACTGAGGACAGATTTCCTCAATTATAGAATTATTAGTATGATTTTTCGTTTCAATAAATCCTCTTCCTTTACAGTAACTGCAAGCACCGTAAGGAGAGTTGAAATTAAATGTTCGCGGTTCGATTTCATTGTAATTGATATTGCAGTCCGGGCAGCGGTGTAAAGTGCTGAATGAAATATCTTGCCAGACAGATTCAGGATTATTGTTTTTATCAGTACGTTTTTCTTTTTCGTAAGAGATTATAACATTTCCGTTACCGTGTTTGATTGCAAGCTGCAAAGATTCATTTATACGTACTTCAATGTTATCTTTCAGAATTAGTCTATCGATTATTGTTGCGGTATTATATTTTTTTTTCGGATCAATATTTGATAGATTTTGCAAGTCACAAATTTCATTATTTATTCGGATACGCGAGAATCCGGCTTTGGCAATATTTTGTAATGAATTTTTAATATTCTCATTTTGATATTCGTCGAAAGGTGCAAGCATGATAAATTTTGTATTATACGGCAATGCAAGAATTTGATTGATTATTTGTGATGTAGTTTGTCTTTGAATAACTCTATTACATCGATGACAATGAACGGTTCCGGCATGAGTAAAAATAAGACGTAAATAATCGTAAATTTCACTTACTACGGCGACATTATTTCGTTTATTTTTTATTTGCGAATGTTGAGTAATAGTAATCGTTGGAGGTAATCCCTTAATAAAATCAACATCGGGACGCTGAAATTGTCTGATAAATTGTCTTGAACGAAGCGAGAGCGTTTCAATAAATTGTCTTTCCGATTCGGCATGAATAGTATCAAGAGCAAGCGAACTTTTCCCGCTGCCGCTAACACCAGTAAGAACAACAAATTCGCCTCGCGGTATTTTAAGTGAAATATTTTTAAGATTATTTGTCCGCGCTCCGCAAATTTCTATAAAGTTCATGATTTAGTTTATTTTGTAATTCATTCGTAATTATTTTTTACATTGAATAAGAATTATATAAATAGAAATTATATACATACCGTGCTATGAATTTCGACAACAATACAAAAGCTATTTTATAATCTATCCTATTAATCAATCAGGCGGATCGAGCTGAAATTTTTAAGTGAGATGAGTATTAGTAACAACTACTTTTCAAATACGACAAACGAAACATTCCAAATTCCGGATTCTGCGGCGAGTAATAATAACGATTCTATTTCGCCGTAAGGTACATTTTTGTTTGTACGAATTCGTAATTCTGCGTCGTTACCCCATTCGGCACGATGTGTCGTTAAGATCGATTTGAGTTGCCGCAGATTAGTAGGAACCGCCCCAAGATACATTGAACCGCTGACAGGAATGTTTATCGTAATTTTTTTTGAAACGGAATCTGCAATCTTGTCAACATTCGACGCCGCCGGAAGTTCGACATCAATTAAAATATCTTGCTGAATCAAATTATTCGACACAAGAAAGAAAATAATAAGCAAAAATACAACATCTATCATCGGTGTCAAATTCAAAGTTACACATTTGGGTTGTAAATGATTCGGTGATCGCATTAGTAGAAAATTAATAATATATCAGTGGAATTTTTAATTTTCAAAAAAATTTTTTTGGTTATGAAATTTCAAAACTAAACTTGTTTTCAATCTCTAATTAATGATTTCAAAAACAGTCCTAAAAGGACAATCTGGTTAGTGGTTAGTGGTTAGTGGTTAGTTCGCATGCGGAGATTAGTACTAAATATAAGTTTAAATCACTAACCACTAATTCGGGGTTACTATTTAATTCGGGGCTTTACTATTTTTTGTAACGAAAAAAGGTAACTATTCACGCATAAAAATAAAATCGTCCTTTCAGGTTTGGTTTGATTAATCCTTAAAATTACTACATATAACGATGACCGTAAAAATTCCGCTGAAATATTATTTATTTTTTAATTCTTCGAGCGCTTTACTTATTTCAGTATCGTTTTTAGTTTTCAAATATAGTCTGAAATACATGGCAGCGTTTTTTGTGTCGTTTTTTCCTGCGTAATATGTACCTAATCCTTTTAATGCGGTGTAAGCTTGTTTATCAATTTCTACACTTTTTTTCCACCAGTCGAGCATCGCTTCTTCATCGCCCTCTGATTGTGCGATTTCTCCTAGTGCTTGCAGAGGTCTTGAATCTTTTGGTCTCATTTCGATACATTTTAGATACGTTTTTTTTGCGTCATCGTTCAAGTTTTGCTCAAATTGAGCGTTGGCAAGTCCGAGTAGCGCCATGAAATTATTAGGATTCTTTGAGAACGCTTCCTTAAATTGAATTTCAGCGTCGGCGAATTTTTTATTTTGAACAGACTTTAGAGCTTTATCATAAGCAATCGAAGCGTCTTTAAAATCGGCGGCAGATACTTTCACTTCAGGAGCGTCTTCTTTCTGAACCGATTTCGATTGTACTGCTTTTTCAGTATTTGACGGCGCAACTTTGAGAAACGGATTCTTCGGCCGCTTGGGAAAACCTGACACTTTACTAAATTCAACAAAATTGCCAACCTCATCAAATGTAAAATCCCAACAATAAACCAGACATTCAACACCGTTTTTCGTAACTGCTTCACATTGGTATCTTATTGTGTATTGATTCTTGTTATTTTTTTTCACTTCGCCCCATTCAATTGTCCGGCGTAACATCGGCGGAAATTTATTCGTGATATGATTCTCGACATAACCCAACATTTTGGCTCTATCTGCTAATAATGTTCCGGGTGCTAACAGATTAGCCGTATTTTGCGGCATAGCGTCTTGATTAACAAACAAAAATACGCCCAAAACTAAACAACTTATCACAACTACCAAACTAATTTTTTTCTGAATGTATGTTTTCATAATTTTAATTTTTTTTCTTTTGTACCGCTCATATCTTGAATTTCGGCAAAAAACATAAAAGTAAACTTATTCCAATATGCAAACTAACAACGTTAAACCAAAAATCAAAATACAAACAGTTAATGGTTTGACAAATTTACAATCGTAGAATTTAGAAATTACTTTTTACATGATAAAAATAATTTTCTATATTGAACTGAATTAATAATATATCAGTGAAATTTTGGTTTTTTTGTGAATTTCATATTTCAAAAAAATAAGGTGAAAAATAAAGTTAGTTTTAAAAGTTAGTTTTAAAATTCATAATCCCCAAAAAATTAAAAACTAATATTCCACTGATAGATTACAATAATTACAGTTTTTCTACGTAACATTATGACGTTTCATTTATTCATCTTCTTTTGGTTTATTTATCCATTTGAAATCCATTTCGGAACGAATACTTTCTAACCATGATTCGCGTGATTCTATTAATCTATCTCGTTGTCCTATTTGTAAATAGAGTTGCGCCGGTGCGGTTTTGAAAAGTTCCCAAAGAGCATTTTCCGCAGGAGATGTATTTATTAATCTAATGATATAAACAGAGGTTTTCGGTTGATTAAATACAGTATCAATGCCGCCGATTTCAAGTTTAGACGCAGCTTTCATAAACTCTTCTCCTGGTGCGTGAATATATTTGTTGCTCAATTCTGATTCACCGTATAAAACACCTTTCTCTCTGATTTCACCTAATCGAACCGGCGAGTTCCAATCAATTGAATAACCGAATGTCAGCCAAGTAAACGGTTCGGTTTCTGTTATTTTTGCCAAGTCTGATTTCGATGCTAACGAAACATTAAGCGGTTCTTTTGATCCTTTAGCTAATTCTGTCAATTCTTTTGCGGTCTTAAATGCGATTTCTCTTGCTTGTACTTCTTTCCAACGTTTAATTACAGTGTCGCGTAAAGTTATATTATCATCGATACTTTTCGGCTCAACTGAATCCTTGAAATCCGTAGCCCAAACGAGAATACGCTGATATTCATTACCGATTTTATTCGCCTGATATTCATACGGACGTCCATTAAACCAGTCGATTATAAACTTACGTTCCGTCTCGCCGCGTACAAAATCGGAATGACGCATTACATCGAATATCGTACCTAACTCTTCAGAAACTATTTCAAGATCAACAGGCTCGACTATAGTTGAAAAATCCGGCGGCGTCGGTTTCTGTAACGCTAATTGAGGATGTTCTAACTGCCGATCAACATACTTACGATAAACATCGTAATGTTCGCGTAATTTCGTTTCTATTTCGTCGAATGCCTTGTCAATTTTTACCGATGCCAAATAGCGTCGAATATCATTTTCAACTTCTGAAAGAGGCTTATACAAAATATTATCTATATCCGTATTATCGCCATCTGATTTTTCAGTATTACTATTAGGTTGAGTGTCAACTTTTGTGTCAACGACTTTTGCGTCATCAACTTTTGTGTCATCAACTTTTTTGTCATCAATTTTTGTGTCTGTTTGTGAATTTGTATTTTTATCATTTTCGATAATTTTCTTTTCAACTTGTTCGGCGGGTTGATTAGTTGTTGGTTCTTTTATTTCGTCAGAAGAAGGTTCGTTTTGGAATGAAACTAATTTTACGCTGCCCGTAACCGAATTTACACCAAACAACGTTTGCACCGAAGACCGAAAATTTTGTACCAGATTTATTTCTTTATCTTTTTCAACTTTTTCGTTATTTTCAGTATTCGTTTCTGATTTATTTATTGGCGTTGTTGTTTCCGGCGTTTTGTTTTCCGGCGTTGGTGTTTCTGGAGTTTTTGTTTCCGGCGTTTTTATTTCCGGCGTTGTTATTTCTGGAGTTGTTGAATTTGGAGTTGGTGTGATTTCGGTTGTATTTTCTTTTTGTTCTTTTGTTGTTTGGTCTGGAATTGGCGTAGTTAGATTTGTAGTTGTTGGAGTAGTGTTTGGATCGATATCAGTATTTATTTTCAGGTTCGGTATGATATTTTCGATTCCGCCTAAATTTGTAGTTGGGAGTCTTGGCAGATTTACATCAAATTTAAAATTATCTTGATTTTTATTCGGCGTATTTACGGCGTTGTTTGGCGGAGTGACAGGTTTACGGAAAGATTTTTCTTTATTCTCTTCGTAGTATTTTTCTATATCTTGTTTTGAAATTGAGTCGAGCAACTTTTGACTCGGCGTACCTTTGATATAACTGAAAGAAACTTGTTTTGGATACGTGAATCCTATTTCCGGTTTTGTCGGATCGAATTGACGTTTTTTATTTTCGTCGAAAAATTGTGTAATTTGTGCAACAGTTGGTTCGGGAACTTTATCGATAAAAGCCTCAACCGGCAAAGTTGCAACTTCGAGACTCATCTGTTTATTGAGACGCTTAAACCATTCCCATCGAGTTGAAGGCAAGATCGTATTTTGTGTTATGAAGAACAGGTACGTTACTTGTCTTTGACGTATTTCTTCGGCGATCAATTGTATTAGATATTGTTCATTGAAATTTAGGTCTTCGATTACTTGATTAAGATTTTGTCTTGTAATCAGGTTATTTGTATCTGCTTTGAGTTGGTCGAGAATTGTGTCTGTATTTATTTTGATTCCTATATCTTCGGCGTATCTTGCGATTAACCAATTGTTAATTAGTTCTTCGTCTCTGATTTGTGTCAATTGATTTGCTTTCATTTCGAGCAAACCGAGTCGTGCTAATTGTTCTTGCGAGCTTAGTATTGAAGGGTTCGCTTGAATAATTACTATTAAGATACGTTGATAGAACCGTGCGAGATTTTCGCTATTACGTCTTAAATTATCTAGTAGTATATCATCAACTTTTCCGTGATGTCTTGTAGTTGCGATATTTCTTAGTTCGTCGCCGTTTCTGTATCCGGGCGACATTTGCATAATTGCCGGCAAGATAATAAAAGCTATCATTGCCAACATTCCGAGTGCCGACAAACCGGCTACTTGATTTCGTCTAAAAATTGTAAATGGACTAAAACTATTTTTTTTCTTGGACATAAGTCTTTCAAACCTTTTCTTTCAATTTTATTATTGGTTGATTGGTGATTTGTTGATTGGGAATTGTTAAGTGTGGATTGTTGATTGGAAATTTGTTAAGTGTGAATTGGGGATTGTTGATTGGTTACGGTTTTACATCAATTAGCCTGAATAGAGATGTTTCGATTTTTTACTGATCCGTTTTAACGTGTCTGTCTTAACGTGTCTGTCTTAACGGGTAGTTAAAGTAACGTTACAAATTGTAACTCTGAAAGAGCAGCACGATAGTAATAGTAATAATCGTGAATAATTTGTAAGTGTTATTTAATCAGTGATCTTTAATCTCAATTGTTATTTCGTTTGAGATATGATAAACAATTCATTCAAAACGAGTAACAATTTTATTATCTTTTCAGGTTTAATTCTTATTGATGTGTAAATGGTATTTTTTTTAATAGACAATTACATGTCTCTTTGCAAATTACCGAAATGGAAATTTCGATTTATTTTTTTCAAAATCACCACAAGGGGGAGGGATTATAACAATTTGACCAAAACTGTAAAAGACGAATTTCACAATTTTAATAAAAATTTGTCAATAAATTTTGTAATTATTTATTTTTTATACGGTAAAAAATTGTAACTATTCAGTATTGGAAAATTCTAAAAACTATTGCAGCTTTTATTGACAATATTTCAAATTGCAAAAAATAAAAACCGAATTTTAAAACACAAGGAATATTTTAACTACAAAGTTCACAAAGATTTTTAAGCAGATAATTACATGAAAACGAATACTATTCTTTCTGTATAAAAAAATTCTCTGTAATATTATTTACTATTTTTTATTTCCCGAAAAACAATTCGGTGAGTTTGGTTGCGATACGTTTTTCTGCCATCATTGGTTCGACATTTGTTTTCCATTTGTTGTAGTGTTCGGTTTTTTTATGTTCGTCGAGACCGCTTTCGTCTGTGTATGCTTCGTACAGAACGAATTTTGTCGGGTCGTTATCTTGTTGTAGTACGTCGAAACGTATATTTTGGGGTTCTTTGATAGTATTTTTTGCATTCTCGATACTTTCAATTTTGAATTGCTCAACATATTGAGGCAAAACATTTATTTGGACGACATAAATAAACATAACTTTTTACAAAAGGTTAGATAGTTGTTGAATGGTTGGTAAATGGGTTAATTATTCTGTAGATTTCTGTAGATTAGTGTAAATTGGTTTACGTTATTGTTTACGTTATTGTTTACGTTAATGAATCAAAAACAATCTCATAAACGAAGGGCGTAAAGTTTACGCTATACCAAAATGTTTGCAAGAGGAGGTAAAATATTTTTTTGTAATATTTCAGCGGAATTTTTGCAGTCATCATTATATGTAGTAAAGTCATCGTTATATATAGTGAATTTCTAAAAACCTCATGTAAAATTTTATTGTTAGAAGGAACGCGGTTGTCTCGACCGCATTTTTAGGCGTTTTTCGTACAAAAACAGAGTAGGCAAGACGCCTGCGTTCCTCCTGCGTTCCTCCTGCGTTCCTCCTAATATTAGTTTTGAGAGCTTACATAAATTCCTATTGTGTGATTTTTTGATTTTGTGTACAATTCCGCCTCGCTTACAGTAACTGGTATGTTTTTTTTGCTATGTAATGTTGAGATCGATTAAATCAATTATCGTTACAATATCGTTACAATAATTAAAACATACAGTAATATCACAGTAATATTCAGTAGAAAATTCAAACATAACAATTTAAAATATTACGAATCAATATAATTTTTATAATCGACCATAATTCAAAATTCAATAAAACTACGGAGGGTTTGTGGACAAATATTTTTATAGCATGAATCAAGAAGATTCAAACGAAAACATCTATCGATTGAACAATATACGTGATAACGGCCGATCTAGATTTCGTAACATATCAAAATTTTATGAAGGTCAAAACGGCGGCGGTATAAATAAATCACAATCTTACAACGGATTAAATAACGGCGGATTGAATAACGGATTGAATAATCGAAATTACAACTCTAATAACTCTGACAACTCTGATTATCAATCTCAATCTTATAATGCCGATCTTTATTCTGTACCTTTGTATTCGTCCTCGTCGTCATCTTCATCGACATCATATTCTTCTTCCTCGTCGTCATCATATTCGTCATCATCTTCTTCCTCATCTTTGACATTTTCACCGTTTGAGTTACGCCGTGCGATATATTCGACACAACAATTTTTCTTTACACATCAGCATCCAGACGGTTATTGGGTTGCCGAACTTGAAGGCGACGCATTACTTCAAAGCGAAACGATATTACTTCTTGCATTTCTCGGCGAAGAGAAATCTGATCTTGCTAATCAATGTGCGATTCATTTACTCGACACGCAACTTCCAGACGGCGGATGGGGCATGTACACGGGTAGTAAATCTGACATTAATAATACAGTCAAAGCATATTTCGCATTGAAATTGACAGGTCATCCATCCAACGCTGATTACATGCAAAAAGCAAGAGTTCGCGCTCTTGAGCTTGGCGGAGTTGATTGCGTGAATAGTTTTACACGATTTTATCTTGCTATACTTGGTCAAATTCCGCATAGTGTTTGTCCAGCGGTGCCGCCGCAAATAATGTTATTACCGCGATGGTTTCCGATTAATATCTATTCGATGAGTGCATGGTCGAGAACAATTTTTGTGCCGTTATCTATTGTTTCGTCTCTTGCTCCCGTGCGGCAAATTCCGCATGAATTCGGCATAAAGGAAATTTTTATCGAAACACCTGATAAATGGAAACCTCTTGTTGCACCCGGAAAAAAACAAGTATCGAATCCGTTTTCTTGGGATGCTTTTTTCAGATGTTGTAATTCGTTGATGTGGGCGTGTCGTAAACTTGGAATTACGCCGCTGCGAAAAAAAGGAATAGAATTAGCAAAACAGTGGACTATTGAACATTGTAAAAACAGCGACGGTCCAGGTGCAATTTATCCGCCGATTATTTGGGGATGGATTGCGTTTAAAAGTTTGGGTTATGCAGACGATTCGGCAGAAATAAAATATTTTCGTAATCAACTTGAGTCTCATATTATTCGTAACACAAAACGCGGCAGTGTGAGAATCCAACCTTGCAAGTCGCCCGTTTGGGATACAGCGTTGACTTTGAAAGCACTAATGCTCGGCGGATTAAATGCAACAAATCCAGCTGTACGTAAAGGATTGCAGTGGATACGTTCACGTCATATTAAACAAGACGGCGATTGGAGTAAAAATGTAAAAAATGTTAAATCGAATGTTGGAGGATGGTGTTTCGAATTCAACAACGCATTCTATCCAGACAGTGACGATACTGCGATGGCATTGATGGTACTTGCAGGCCGATTCGATGA
Source organism: Planctomycetaceae bacterium (assembly GCA_031278315.1). GTDB lineage: Bacteria > Planctomycetota > Planctomycetia > Pirellulales > Thermoguttaceae > WRKP01. Next base: position 11,305 of record JAITKS010000001.1, read on the forward strand.
AGCAAAAACAATAAATAAAACGCCGGATAATCCTCTTTCTACCGAAACTTCAACCGCAACTTCTGCGATGTCTTCAACAGTGTCTTCAACTGCAACTTCGGCTGTGTCTTCAACTGCGGCTTCGGCTGTGTCGAGTTCACGTCAGATTATATTGAGATTGAGCGAAATACGAGATGCAATTGAACGAAATGACAACAATTATAAAGCGGGTTCTCTGCCGCCGGATTTACGATTATTAGATGCAGAATCGGATAACTCGTTTGATAACACAGTGCCGAGTGAACTTGATATTGCGGAGACAACATCGGCATTGGAAAGCGGTTTGAGATGGCTGTTAGCGATGCAAAATAAAGACGGCGGATGGGGCGCTTTTGATCATGGTAACAACAAGGAGATATTGTGTAAGGTACCGTTTGCGGATCACAATGCGATGATTGATCCGAGTACGCCGGATTTAACGGGTCGAGTAATGGAATCGCTTGGAAGGTTAGGATATAGAGTTGGTCAGAGTGCGGTTATTGATCGTGTTGTTTCGTATATGCGGAAGGAGCAGCAGGCGGACGGAAGTTGGTTTGGACGATGGGGCGTGAATTATATCTACGGAACATGGCAAGCTTTAACAGGCTTAACAAGTGTAGGAATAGAGACAGATGATCCGGCTGTTGTTGCAGGTGCGAGTTGGTTAATTTCGCATCAGCATTCAAGCGGCGGTTGGGGTGAATCGCCGGATTCATATTTTGATGCCTCGCTTCGCGGATATGGTACGCCAACTGCTTCTCAAACTGCGTGGGCTTTGATGGGACTTATCGCTGCCGGTAAACATAACAGCGACGCCGTAAAACAAGGTATCAGATTTCTACTAGACAGACAAAGAGAAGACGGAACTTGGTACGAACCGGAATTTACAGGAACCGGATTCCCGTTGGTATTTTATTTGAAATATCATTATTATTCTGTTTATTTCCCGTTGATGGCGTTATCTCTTTATGCAGCGAAATCGGAGGTTGCCAATGTGTCTGAATATGAAAATGAAATAATATTATCATTAACAAGAGTAAAAGTTTTTTCTCCCGAAAAAGAATTTTATAACAACAAAAGATCAGATGATAAACCAGAAATATTTGAAATCACAAAGCCGATTTCAATTCAAATAAAAAATAAGAAATTTTCAGAAAAATAAAAACGAAAATCGGTATTTCATTTTTTTTCGTACATTTATTTTTTTCGTATAGACATTGTTT
>JAITKS010000199.1 GCA_031278315.1 Planctomycetaceae bacterium
TGACACGATTATTGTGAAGAATCCGACAAAAAAAGACAAATAGCAAATCATCCGCGAATAAAATAAAATCGCCCTAAAAAGACAGCAGTATAGTGGTTAGTGGTTAGTTCGCATGCGGAGATTAGCACCGATTATAAGTTCGAATCGCTAATCACTAATATTGCTCCAATATCCGATCGCCCTTTCAGGGCTTCGGTTTTTGGGGGGATTTTACCCGCCCCGCTGGGGCGGGTTATAATCCGATCGCCCTTTCAGGGCTGGTTTTGTTTAAAAAAAATACCTAAATTTCAAGTATGAATAGTATATCAAGTCCAAAATTTAAAAACAAATCACAAGAAATAAAGAAAATTTTATATCAAATTAATACATTACATATTCAAAATGAAAACCGAAATTTAAAGTGTGAATATTATATTCATTAACAAATCTGCTTTCCGATAAATTCGCAGACAGCTCTATCTATAGTTCCAATGAGACCCGTTTATAAATAATCATATCGTAGTAATGCAAGTAATTCCAAATCAAAAACAAAATAAAACGAGCTGCTTAACAGCTGCTTTTTTTGTTCTGATTTACATTTTATTTTTTTGTTCTCTCGGCTGCGGCACGACCAAGTGGAGCGATACTGCCCGTACAGGTACAGAACAACTTCTAATCAGTAACGCAATTGACAGCGCAGTCGGTAAAATTAATTTTCGGCCTTTGGGAGATCGGCGAGTTTATCTCAATACGACAGCAATCGACAGCATAACCGATAACAAATATTTGATAATGGCACTACGTCAACACCTCGCAACCAGCGGCGGCATTTTATGCGACCAAGAAACAGATGCCGATTACATTGTCGATGTCCGCGCAGGTGCCGTCGGTACGGATCGCGATGACCTTCTAGTTGGAGTTCCAGCATTGTCGTTACCAACAATTCCGGGCGCAGCTATCGCCGGTACAACAATCCCCGAAATACCATTTATCAGACGAACTAAACAAGTCGGTGTCGCTAAAATTGCTGTTTTCGCATACAACAAAAAAACCGGACGACCTATCTGGGCTTCCGGAAATAGCATGAGCGAAAGCAGAGCACAAAATTTATGGTTCGCAGGAACCGGCCCCCTAACTTACGGGACAATCTACGGCGAAACAACTTTCGCCGGACACTCAATGCCGGATTTCATGCAACGAAAAAAAGACAAAAAACTAAACTCATTCGCAGACCAAACAAGATATTTCAGAGAACACCCAAACGAACCAAATATCAAAGATAAACAACCAGATAAATCAGATAACAAAACAAAATCAATCGCTGTTGCTAACAATATCTCATCTGTTTCGACAACACCGCAAACGTCAATTCAAGAACCAACACAATCAACTCCAACACAAAATGATTCTACACCTAAACAATCTGAATCATTGACTCCAACAGTCTATCCGTTTCCATAATTTTACGCTGTTCCGTTATTGCAAATTTCGATGACAGCTCATGGGAATTTTGTAATACTTCAGTGAGAAATATTTGTTTTTCAATTTTTTTGGGTTATGAATTTGAAAACATCTAATTAATTTTCACGAAAAGCACGAAAAGCACGAAAAGGGGATGTATATGATTTTGTTTTTTTAGACAGGATTACAGGATTTACTGGATTATTGGATTTACTGGATTATTGGTTAGTCCGTATGCGGAGAGTAAAACGTATTCTATATTCGAATCACTAACCGCTATTATTGATCCAATATCCGATCACCCTTTTAGGCTGGTTTGATTGATCTTTAGATTTACCTATTTCTTTGTTTTATTCAGCTTCTAGGTCTTTCCACACTAGCGGTCTTCTTTGTCTCGCTTCTATTCTTAAAGCGACTTCACCATTTCTGAAAATTCTTACAGTTCCGCTTGATTGACTAATTGCAATCGCAATCGCCGAAGTTACTTTCGTAATAGCTGCAGCCGCCCAATGCCTTGTTCCTAGTCCGGGCGATAACGAAATCATTGCGTTTTTTTCACCTTGTAACATCCTGCAACAAGAATGCACAATTCCATCCGCTCCCACTAAAATAGCGCCATCAAGTTGAGCAATTTCCTTAATCCCCTCACGAACCTTACTGTCGAAAATATTCCTGTCCTTCCGTTGATAACCCTTTACCGGATCAAACCCGACCGAATGACTTTTCGCATAAACTTTTTTTGTATCACCGACAACAAATAAACAACCAATCGGCTTGCCTTCTCGTCCTTCCCATCCGATGTCAACGGCTAAATCAACAACAGTTTTAAGCGTTTTTAGAGGTACACTTGTCTCAAGCTGACGTAAATCTCTTCCCGACAATCTCTCAAGATGTTCACCTAGATTTATCACACTTATCGAATCAAATGTCGATGGATCAAAAGTGCTGTACAAAGCTAAAACGCGGCTTCCTCGCGGAACGAGATCATCCGCAACCGCCTCAAGTATCGCATGTGAAATACGATCATTTATCGCCGAACCTGAACTAAAATGTAAATGAATCACACTAAAATTATTTTCGGCGGCATCTTTGAGAATATCAGATTTCATCGACGCAACTGTTATTTTGTCATCCTCGAATAATTTACGTAATCTCATCCAGTCGATTTGATACTCAGGAAAAATTATCACCGCCTGCGCCTCAACTTCCAACCGCAGTTGACGTATCTTACCAACTATACTACGAAATTGATCCGTGAATTTTATCGTCTCTGATTTAAGAGACTCCTGATTAACCGTATCCGGCATGATATATCCAAAACTTTATCTAATAAAATTAAAATTGATAATACATTCTACATTTACTCTTTACACTTAAAATTCCGTTTTTAAGAAATACACAACTCGTATCCCATCGAATTTACACAATCACGCAACGTAAAATAACAAAAAAACAAAACCTAAAATGTGAACAGCTTAAACAATATAAATAAAATATAACTCGACACAATAATAAATCAATCATTCAATACTTTTTGCATGAAATGATTAATCGTTACAAAAAATCGGCTAAATTATCAGCCGAATAATATCAATTGTAATATGTCATAGTGAAATTTCTCAAAGGTTTCAAATTTATTTTTCACTAGCATTATTTTTTCACCCTATTTTTTCACCTTATTTTTTTGATGAAATTTTTTTGATAAATAATTCCGGTCAGAAAAATAATGTTGAAAAATAAGGTTGAAAAATAAGGTTGAAAAATAAATATTCCCGCTGACTATATTACCATCGAATTAAGAATTAAACACAAATTTAATTCCATTCAATCGTTTTACTAAATCTTGCATTAGTTTGTCTTCAGCATTTTCGTCTTGTGCGGTATATGTAACCGAAAAACGTAAAAAGGCTTCCGCATTGTCCCATGGAACCGTACAAATTGAATGCTCACGTATTAGATATTGACTTACGTCTTCTGCAGATTCGAATTTTTGTCCTCCCTCTACAGCGACAGGAGCTTTTACGTACAAAAAATACGTTCCTCCCGGAATCTCACACTCGAACCCGATATTTTTCAAAGTCTCAACTAACTTTTGCAGCCTTCGGTAATATTTCTGATTCGTCTTAACAGGAATATCCGCATTATCCAAAGCTGCAATAGCAGACTTTTGAATTGCAAGAAATTGACCGCTGTCACTATTATCTTTTATATCAGCAAACGCCCGCACAATTAACGGATTTCCACAAATCCACGCAATTCGCCAGCCGATCATATTCCAACCCTTCGACAACGAATGAATCTCAATACCGACTTCTTTCGCACCATCAATTTGCAAGAAACTCAACGGCTTACCGCTATACGTAAACATAATATGAGCTGCATCCTGAACTACAACAAATTTATGTTTGTTCGCAAGCTCAATTACTTTTTCGTAAAATTCTACCGTCGCAACTTGACCAGTCGGACTGTTCGGATAATTCAAAATCAACAACTTTGTTTTTTGAAAAATTGAATCCGGTACAGAATCAAAATCGGGATAAAAATTATTGTCAGCTTTGAGCGGCAAATTATAAACCGTACCGCCGCAATATTTCGTGTGAGTTCCTGCAACAGGATAACCGGGTACAGTCATTAACGTTATGTCGCCCGAATTAATAAAAGCATAAGGCAGCATCGCAAGTGCAGGTTTAGAACCGATACAATGATTGATTTCCGTCGAAACGTCTAACTTGACATTGAATTGACGCAGCATAAACCGCATAACGGCTTCTTTAAACTCAACGCAACCATTATCGGCATAACCGCGATTTTCAGGTTTATTGATTTCTTCCGCCATTACAGCACGCACCGTAGAATCGGCAAGTGCATCGTTCTCTCCGATACCAAAATCAAGCAAAATACGATCAGGAAAATCTGCTATAACCTGACGCTTTGCCCGTTTGATTTTTTCAAATTTATAAATTTCATTCGATTTGCCGTAGAGAATTCCTCCTATACGCTCGGCAAATAAAGATTGGAAATAATTATCCATCACGTTTGTTAGGGTAAAATGTAAATAATATTGACAGCTGCCGTAATAGTAAATAATGATATAACAAAAAAACAATATTCGATGTTATTGATTATTGATCATTGATTATTGGTCATTATCCATTTGGTAAAAATAACAAGGTAGGCAAGTTCGCTGAAAAGGTTGCTGCGGTTGATTTGAATCTCAAACTAGGCTGAATGAATAATCATTTTTGAGTTTTCATTATTATTGTTTTGTTTTGTTTCGATTATCAATTTCAATTTGCACAGCCTTGTGTCGAGTATGCCGAATCAACCGTGTGTGTTCACAATTTTTCGGCGAAAATTGCCTACCTTTGATTTTAAACTGCTTACATTTGAATTTCGGTTTGATTTATCTGCCTACCTGTTGGCATGCGGTTTTTTTTAGTGAATAACTTTTGAATCGCCGAAAATCATAGTACGAAGTGTAAATATACCTAAAAAGATTTTACAAAAATTCTACTGAAATTATTAAAATCTTTTTTTGTTTTATGGAGCGTAAACTTGTTCCGGTTGGATAGTTATAGCTTCAGAAACTCTTGGTATATAGATTTTTCCCAAAAGAACTTTTGTTGTTCCGGTTTTGATATAACGAATAACGGTGTTAGCTTCATGTTTTTCGAGTACATCTAAAGAGGTAACGCTTTCGTTATCCAGCCGGGTTATTACGTCGCCTTTTGCCAGACCGATTGAGTTTAGCGGTGAACCGGCAACAGGTTCGGAAGTCAATCTAGCGGCGGTGAAATTGTAGCCCGGAATTTGCATATTTTGTATGACAAAAGTTGCACCGAGTTTCGGCGAGTAGTAGTCATTTGTTGAAGGCACAAGTACAGGAACTTGTTTTTCGACAATAACTTTTTTCTCAACTATAACTGGTTTTTCTATTATTGTCGAAGTTGCCGGGTGTGTTACAACTACAGGTTGAGGCGGAACTACTACAACTTGACGCCGCGGATAATAATCATAAGGTGAATAACCATTTGCGGCGGCAACAATTGATCCGACTGCGCCTAGTACGCGTACGGTTCGGTCAAAATCGTTGTAATGATGACCGTGTCGGTGATACGGCGGGTGATGTCTATAATCTCCGTGATGATGCGAAGGTCCGCCGATTCGAATACTAACTTTAGCTTGAGCGGTATTGTTACTGAAAAGGATTATAGCTCCTATCAGAATCGCCAAGCAGCTGAAAAAAAATAATTTGTTGTTCATGATTGTTTCTCCTTTTTTAAATTTGTTTAAGGTTTATTGTTTAAGGTTACTGTTCAAATTTTCCGAATTTTGGTATTTCTTGCTAACGTTTTTTGATATATTCAAGTTCAAAAATGGTTTCTAAACAACTCTTAATATTAATTTCGGCAAATCGAAGGTGATTTATTAAAGCCGGATTACAATTTAGGCAATATCTTGACATAAATGAACTCAAACATAGCAAGCGGACAGTTGAAATTCCAAAGACGTTAGACATTATATACTCAAATTTCACTATAATTTATTTTTGTCTAGCCGAATATTTAAGGTTTTATATTCTTTATTTATATTCTTTAAGTCCGATTTATGAACGAAACAATTTTACATTTTTGGTGTGAGTTTTTAAGTTGCTCTCACTTTAATTTTCAGTTTTATATGAATATTAGAGTGTATCTAGTAATTAAATTCGTTACATTCGGAATTAGTAGAATATTGTATCTGTGATAATCTGTGAGTTTGTTTGCGATATAAATTTTAACATCTGCGGTTAAACTTTCAGTTTTGCGTAAAGTATCGTTAAATTAATTATATTGATCTGATATTCCGAATTTTGAAAATACTAACATGATTATGGCATATTTTTTATTAAAGGCAAGTAACCTCAAAAAATTCGATGATATTATGACAAGTTCTACAAGCTCGTGTTAATAGAAATGTGTGTGTCTTGTTTACATTGGTTTTGTACAAACAACTCAAATCAGATATTGAGAATTACAAAGCCGAAATAGATTCGTATTTATTTTTTAAACACGAAACACACAAAATTACACAAAAACACAAAACCTTATTACCTTATTATTGAAAAACGATTTTTAATAAGGTAATAAGGTTGGTTTGTTGCGGTCTCGTTGGCTACTAAGTTTTTTGATGAATAGTTTTGTTCGGAAAAATAAGGTGAAAAATAAGGTTGGCTAAAAATAAATTTGAAACCCTTGAAAAATTCCACTGATATATTACACAAAATCTAAAATGTAAAATTACAAAATATTCTTTCTCTGTGTTCTCTGTGTTCTCTGTGGTTAATAAAAAAATAGGAATTTAATGATTAGCGGATTAATGGTTAGTGATAGCTCCGCATGCGAACTAACCACTAACCACTAACCACTAACCGTTAACTAACTACTGAACAAAAGTTTTGGAATCGGTAATTTCAATCGTTGCCGAACCGCCCTTTTCTGGAACAGTAATTTTGATAGGAGTAGTTTGAATATTACCCCACTCTTCGGGAACCGGATGCGGCATTGCTGC
>JAITKS010000214.1 GCA_031278315.1 Planctomycetaceae bacterium
CCCGCCCCATCGGGGCGGGTAAAAGCCCTCCTCCAAATCGGGCAGCCCTGAAAGGGCGGTAAGAAATAAATCCGCGGGTAACAGATATTGTGAAGAATCCGACAAAAAACGACAAATAGCAATTCATTAACGCATAAAATAAAATCACCCAAAAAGAGCGGTAAAAAATAACGACAACAATTATGAACAACAATTATTGTTCCGTTTCCATTACGTTGTTATGAGTCTCAATATCCGATCGCCCTTTCAGGGCTTAGGTTTTTAGGGGATTTTACCCGCCACGCTGGGGCGGGTTATAATCCGATCGCCCTTTCAGGGCTGGTTTTGTTTAAAACAAATACCGAATTTCAAGTATGAATAGTATATATTACTTACGTTTTCTATATTCTGTTTTATTTTTTCAACAGATTAATACTGCAATTGCAACAATAATTATTTGAACGATATGACACACGAATTGATTTTAACATCTGTTGCTCAAGGTTTGGAATCTGAGGGCGGCGGCTTTTGCGTAGTTGCGGCTGACAGCCGTTTTCCTGAATCTCTAATTGAAAATTTATTTCAATTAAGCGATTACAGATACCATACTCATCACGATTCAAAATCAGATTCAGATTCAGCAGATTCAGCAGATTCAGATTCAAATTCAGCAGATGAAATCAATCAAAATCCTATTATCTACTCATACACAATAATTCGACCGGCAGCTTATTCGCAATCGTTTTCATCTCTTCCGATTTTGTCTTCGTTTGGTAAAAAACAAAATAATATATCATCGTCTAATTCTACTTGGCATGTTCTTTCACGAATTGCTCCTTCGGGTAAAGATTACCAAAATAAACCCAATCGATTAGCACATCATATCGTTTTAAGTGAAGACGAACTTGTTGTCGAAGGACCTGCTTGGTTGCTTGCGTTGTCAGGATTTCACTTTACACAATGGTACACACCGCCGATCAATTTTCCGTCTGGACGTCCTGTTCCGACTATTTCACTTTACGGGATTCCGCCTCAAACTTGCCGTCAAAAAATTGCACGGGAACGTTTGCGGCTCGACTCGCGTAAAATGTCTATTTATCAGCACAAGCAAGCCAATGCCGAATCTATACGTCAAATAATTCAGGCGAATGAAGCTCAAATCGCTTCCGCCGATTTTCCAATTTCACCATGTCCAAGTTGGAAAGAAATTACAGGCGACGCCGGATGGGGAGGTGTTCTAGCAGAATCAGCAAGATACGGAAAAGAAACTGTTATCATCTACCCGAAAGGAATGAATTTGTTACCTTTATTTGTCGAATCTCTTGCAATCGTGCCTGTACAATTTATATGGAATACAACTTTCACAACATACTTTATCGATTCGAATAACACCAAAGATTCAAATAAAACTGATTCAAATAAAACTGATTCCAATAAAACTGAATCAAATAAAAAATTGCGTTCTGCTTCAAAATCAAAGCAAAATTCACAACTCTTAAATATTCCTTACTTGTGGAAAGGAGTTGTCGAAGGGTCGCCTGAAGCTGAAATGTTGAAAAATCGCAGCGATATTTTGTTAATCGATCTAACTCGAACTCCTGTCGAATCACCCGAAGGAATTTTTGTAAAATTCGCTATTACAGGCGCAGAAAATGATCTACCAGTTGAAACTAACTTTCCAACAAATTCTGAAATTGATAAACAGAACACATCAAACACATCAAACGTAATTATCGATCCGATAAATCAGCAAAGTAACGACGCTAATTCGGCAGCCGCAACCGTTCCGCCAATTTATCCGAAACTCAATTCTGAATCCGGCACAAATGCAGTCAACTTGAAAAAATCTGATCAACCTGATCTTGCTAATCTTAAATTCGACCCCAATACCGATTCTGCCGATTTATCATTATCTGCTAAATCAAATGCAGACTCTACGTCTTTGAACACATCAAACTCGTCTGAACAAAAACAAACTCATCAGCCGCCGCCTGTTGCTAATATAATCACTAAAAATATTTTGAACCCGCATAAAACTACGCAGCAGCCGAAACAAAATATAAGTAAAGTTTTGAATCGTTTACTACGTAATTTATCGAAAAATCAATTCTATCTGCTTTATGCTGCCGTATCGGTAATTATTGTCGGTTTGTTGATTCTGGTGATAGATCAAATTATGGGATTCGGCGCAATGCAATCTCTGTTCGGACAGAAAAAAATACCAATCGATAACCCCATCGAAATTGTAAAACCAATTATTACACCTACGCCAAACGCAAATGGAAATATCAATGAAACAAAACCAAAAAACGCCGAACAAATTAAAGCTGAACAAAAAAGAAAACTCGAAGAAACTCTGACCGCAATAAACAACAAATTCAAAAAAGACAGATTCGAATTAGATAGATATATCCGGCAATTCAATTTTCCGTCTTACTTGCCGCTCAATCCGCCGGAAATAAAAGAAAACAAAATTATCGTACCAAAAGAATACTTTATTTCCACCGAACTCGCCGCTTTACATCAGTACGGCTCCGCTTTGAAAATAGAATGGATTTCTTTGTGGGACTTCAACAACAAAAAAATCGAAACACGACGCCTAAAATTCAATATCGGAGACCCAAAAGATCAAAATAATAATCCAGAAAACGAAATTAATAACGAAAATGAAAACGAAAATGAAAACAAAAATGAAAACGAAAACGAAAACGAAATTAATAACGAAAACGTATTCAACAAAACTTGCTCTCCAATAGATAAACAAACAACTAGAACCGAAAATTCAAATAAAAGCAAGTTAAAACATTTTCGTTACAGAAATGTCAATCTAAAAGAAGAAACGAATCCTGAAGCGTCAAATAAGATAGAAGACGAAATTGTATTTCCCGATTCAAATCGTTTTGAGTGGGAAGTTGTCGCTGTGATTCAGGATAATAATGAGCAAAATAACGGCGAGAATAACGGCGAGAATAACGATAATAATACGGCAGATGAAATCACTAATAAAACGGCAGAAGTTAAATTGTTTCATCTCAAGTTGGAAGAGAACGGATTACATATTAAATGGGAACGGAGCGGTCTTTTGCCTGATAATTTTCATGACACGCTGCGAGTTGCACTCGGCTTTTTGCGATTTTCAGTTGAACCGGCTGACGGTATCGCTGATAATAATAATAATCGTAACGATAAATCTGAAATGACATCGGAGCCGTTTGAGCATTTTGTTCAATTGTTTAAGCCGCAGTTAGTTTCATCGATTTCGCCGCATGCTGTTTTTACTAATAAAACGTTTCAATTTCCTGTATCGACTCCGTTTGTTGTTATGCCGTGGAGTATTTTATTTAATGATTCTGAACAATTTAAATACAGATTTAATTTGGAAGTCGAAGTGCTGCCTAATGTAATTGCTGATATTTCAACTAATGTCAAAAAAAATGAACAACTACAAAATGTAGAAATTGAATTTACAACAACAAAAATTGACGCAAAACGTCGAAAATTAGATGAATCGAATAATCTTTCGGATGAAAAATATTTTCCGCTTCAAGTAAAATTTACAGCTGAAGTTGACAAGTCAAAAGTAATGTGGACAGATATTTTTCAAACGGAAATCGAGAATTTAACAAAAAATCTGAAAGAAGTTCAAGAAGAGTTGAAAAATAGTGAAAAACAATGGGATAAAATTCGTCAACAAATTATGAATATCGGCAATGCTCCGGATAAAATTGATGAACGTAAGAAATTGGAAAATAATAAAATAGAGTTAGAACAAAAACGAAACGAGCTGTCTAATTACAAATTTGAAACAGAAAGCAGAATAGATAATTTACCGAAATCTCATAGTGCCGTGATGAGTAACAATGAAATTCAATTTGACTATTCCGTTTATTTAACCTCTGGCGAAAATAAACGTGAGTTACTAATAATGACAACTTCAAACAATTTAAACAATGAAAAAATAAACAAAAAATAATTTTCATCATCAAATGATTTTCGTTTATTTTATTTTTTGTAATCTATCATTGAATAATTTATTGTTAGAAGGAACGCAGTCGTCTCGACCGCATCTTTAGGATTTTTTTTGACAGGATTTTTAAATAATAAATTAAAAGAATCAATCAAAACGTGAAACCATCATTTAGTTGTTAATGATTCGACATTAGAGTCGGTAATAATCTCCGCATGCGGACTAACCACTAACCACTGACCACTAACCGTTACAATTGATCATATCTTGTAATGTTTGAGATATTGTTATTTCTGGTTTCCATCCTGTTTCTTGATAAATTTTTTTGTTGTTTCCGACGACTATTTGAAAATCGTTTGTTCTTACTCTTTCGGGGTCGATTATGATTGCGACAGGAATATTTATAATTTCGCTTGCAATATCAATTATTTTTTTCAGCGGAATACTGACGCTGCTGCATACATTATATATTTCACCTTTTCGTCCGTTTTTTAGTAACAAATAATAAGCTCTTACAATATCTCTTACATCTGTTATATCTCTTAAAATGTTGATATTCCCTGTTTTGAGTTTTGCTTCAATTACATTTTTTCGTTTAGCGCCGCGTAGTTGTTTTACAAAAGACGGGATTACAAATCTTTCGTTTTGATTTGGTCCCGTGTGCATAAAAGATCGAGTTGTGATAATATCAAAGTTGAATTTATCACAATACATTGTTGCGATTAACTCATTTGTTAATTTCGAGAACGCATAAGGATTATCTGCTTTATTGATACATATCGACGTCTCTGCAAGAGGTTCACGTGAATCTGCATAAACTTCAGATGAGCTCACAACTAATATTCGGCAATTATTCTTAATTTCATTACTGCTTGAATTGATTGCAAAAAGAACATTGAGCAGCGAATTCGTATTATTCAACATAGATTTCACCGGATTCTTTAAACATTCGCTAACGCTGCTAGTGCCGGCAAGATGCAAAACGTAATCAGGTTGAAAGACGTTAATAAAATTGTTATCAAGAATCTCTTCAGGAAAATTAATCAACATAAACCTGTAAGAGTAATTTGCCGGCGTATAACAAGACACAACTCGATCTATGCCGACGACGTCAAATTGATCTTCTAATGTGTCAAGATATTTCAAAAAATGTTGACCAACAAAACCACTAACTCCTGTTATTAAATATCGTTTCATGGGTATTAGCCGTAATTTTAAAAACGCTAAAAATAGCACTAAAAATCGATGTCAATAATAAATAATAGTATTTTAACGATTTTAAACTGTACTCATTTGAATTTTCGTTACAAGAAATAAAACCGAAATTCATAATACGATACATATAGAATTGCCTTAAATGTCATTGTGGTAATGACCCCGACGGGACTCGAACCCGTGCCGCGGCCTTGAAAGGGCCGTGTCCTAACCACTAGACGACGGGGCCCACATGACATCTTGCGTAAAAAGTCCGATAATTCTACACGAACAAATTACATTGACAAGGGAGGGATAAAATAAACATAATCTTTCACGGAATTTTTTGGCTTTGTGAGAACAATTGTAACGGTTAGTGGTCAGTGGTTAGTGGTCAGTTCGCATGCGGAGATTATTACCGACTCTAATTTCGAATCTTTAACAACTATACACTATATATAATATGATCGTCCTTTCAGGACTTTGTTTCGGGAGGGGTGAGGGGGGATTTTTAACCGACGTTGGGGCGGGCGATAATCCTGTCAATCTTGTAATCCTATCAATCTTGTAATCTTGTAATCCTGTCAAAAAAAATCCTAAAGATGCGGTCGAGACGGCCGCGTTCCTTCTAACAATAAATTTTTGAATTAGGTTTTTAGAAATTCAATTAAATTACAATTCGTTTTCAAATCTTAAATCTTAAATCTCAAATCTTAAATCTCAAATCTTAAATCTCAAATCTTAAATCTTAAATCTTAAATCTTAAATCTCAAATCTCAAATCTCAAATCTCAAATCTCAAATCTCAAATCTCAAATCTCAAATCTCAAATCTCAAATCTTAAATCTTAAATCTTAAATCAAAGTAGTGCGTCCCCCTATTGACAGAGTATTTCGGGTCGGTAGAATCTCTGCACGAAATTTGATTAGCAGTATATTAAAATATTTTTTGTTACAAAAAATATTACACGAAATAATATTCAGAGCAAATCTCGAAAAATTAAATTTATCGAATGCTCATAATTTCAACTTTAACTTTAACCCAATTGTAATAAAAATGTCAGAAAATAAATCAGAAAATAATAATGAACTCACTAATGAATTATCACAATCGGAACAAGATACTTCTTTGACTGAATCTCCTCAGGTGCGAGTTGCAACTGTTAAAGTTGCCGAATACGTCGTTCAATGGAAGATATTACTTATTGGTGTTATTGTCTTACTTTTGTTTATTGGAATTGCCGTTGGAATTTACTCTTTTCGCTCCGCCAATCTTGTTGCCGATATTATCAATACGACCAACGACTTGATGCGGGAAGCAAATGATATTCGCAACAAAGCCATAAACGAACACGGCGATAATAAAAACTCGCAGGAATATCTTGATGCAATTAAAGAGTCGTATAATCAAAAGCTCAATGCGGCGTCGTTGTTAAAAAATATACGCGAGAAAAAACAAGACGACATCGCTATTCTGAAAAAATATAATGAAGTTCTTGAAAGTTTACTAATCGACGAAGCCGGTGCCGGAACAATACAAATAAGACGCCGGCATGAAATTATCGAAAACTGTAAAGATATTGTACGAAATCTCAACGCGACAAGTGAAATTCTGCCGTATCAAAAACGTATAATGGAACTCGAATGGGAATTACGAGATACAACCGAAGTCCTCAACAAAGCAGTAGAAATTTATCAAAGTGAATTTACATCAAATAACAAAGAAAATTACGACGCCTTGAGATATATTGCATTAGCAACGTTCCCCAAAGTTTCAGCCGGTGTGAAATATGAGCCGAATCAAATATCAGGATTTTCACATTCTTATTTCGATGAGCTGCTCGATAAAGTTTACAAAATGCGAAAAGCTGACCTCGAAATCGCTACATGCTACGCCGGATTCATTATCGATGCCGATAATAAAAATTATAGAGAATCGGCAAGTGATACTCTAAAAAATATGAGCGAAGCTAAAAGAGTTGAAATGGCTCAAAATATTATTGATGAAATGGTCGATTTAAATAAAGATTCTGTTAGCGCATATTTGACAAGATACAATTTCAATAGCCGATTCGATAAATATGTGCAAAAAAGATTGCTCGAAGATAAACTCGACAGCGATCTTGATTCTGCTCTTAAACTCGATCCGGACAATGCCGAAGGTCTAATTCTTGCGGGACGTTACGTTTTTCGACAAGTAGCTGTCGCCCGTGCAGCAGGAAAAATTAAACTCGCCGATGAATTGCGTGAAAAAGCGTTGAATTATCTTAAACATGCTGTCGATAAAAATCCTAAATTGGATATTGCGTATCAATTTCTTGGTGATTTTTATCAATCAAACGGTAATATCGCTGAAGCAATTCGGACTTGGGAGAAAGGAATTGAACAAAGTTTACCTTACGCTAATCCTGAATTAGTCGGACGAATGGTAATTGCGTTAATCAGCACAAAAGAATTTGAAAAAGCACGAAAAATATTAGCATATCTTGATAGTTATTTAGTTGAACGTAATATGCCGTTTTATAAAAGAATCAATGAAATACGGTCATTTCTAACCGCACGGCTAGACGCCTACGAAGCATGGGCGTTACGCGCTAAAGCTATGACAATTCAAGATAAAAAAGACCCCCAAAATGCAGAAGAAGTAAAACGTCTGTTTGCTCTTTCCGTGAAAAAATTAAGTGACGCAACGCAGATACTGTCGAAAGAATTTCCGGAAGCTGAAAATTCATTTGCCAAATTTCAACTTGCCGGAATTGACGCTGTAAGTATTTATTCGCAGATCGTAAGTGAATCGGCACTGTTAATGGGCAGATTGATGGCAGATCAAGGTAAACTCGACACAGCAGCGAAATATTACGAAAAAGCAACTGAAATCCCGCGTGTCGCACAAACCGCATCTGTCGCAGCAGCTGGAATTTATCAACAGCAGGGAAATGCAGAAAAATCGCTGAATATCATGGAGCAAGCTGTAAAACGAGACCCAAATAATATCGTACTTCGTTTTCTATACACACAAAGTTTATTCAGATTTTGCATGACATCAAACACGGTAAAAGAAATCGATCTCGACAAATTACAACAACATCTACGATATCTAGAAACAAAACGAGAAGAGTTAACTGCACCATGGATAATTGATATCGCACTTATTCAAATAGAAATAACAAGGGCGTCGCTTACAGGTAATTCAGACGTAATAAATAAAGCAACTGCCGATGCAGTACAAAAATTTAAGAAAATTGAAAAACGTCAAATGCCTCGTCAACGCGATAAAGATGGTAATTTGCTGCCTGTAACAACGTACTCGCAACATCTGCCGTTTATGGCATCAATCGCTTCAATTTATGCTTCGGCTCTGCAAAAAAATGAGTACGAAAGAATTTTAAGCGAAATAAGAAGCATGAAAGACGGCGAATATACTTATTTCGCTGAACGTATAAGAGACGCAACAAGACGCGGAGATTCCGAAAGTATCGAAGATATCATAACAAACGAAATTCAACAAAGCGAGAAATTAACCGTAACACAAAAAGAACGGTTCAAAACAATACTTCAACCGCAAGTAAATAAATTGGAAAACTTGACAAGCCGAATTTACGAAAGCCTAAAATCAACATTCGACACGACTCCAGATGTAATGGGACCGAACTCATTATTTACATTGGCGAATTATGAACTCGATCAAGACAATACCGAAAAAGCAACTGAATTAATGAAACGCATTAAAGTTCTTGAAGGCGAATCGGACGGAACATTCTGGCGTTATCTTTACGCAAGACTTCTACTAAAAAGCAAAACGCCGCCATTCGACGAATTACGTGAATTACAAAAAACAATTGTGTCTTTACGCAGTGATTGGGATTTGGCATATTTGCTGAAAGCTGCAATTGAAGAATCTGCCGCTGCCGGAAAACGAATTGATCCGGAAACGGAACGTCAAATAATTGACGCATATCGTGAAACAATAAATCACGGAAACACGCAACCTGCAATTTGGGGCAGATTTATCGCAATGCTCGAAGCAGCAGGACAACTCGATGAAGCAAGATCGTTTAGAGTTACCGCAAGATTGCAAAATATCGTTTTAGATGCCGAAGGAATTTTCCCGCAACCATATCAACGAATGTACAATCTTGTTGCGGATCAAATCGACAAAAAGGAAATCAAAGAAGCCGACAAAACCGCGCAACGATGTGTAGCTCTAGCTGAAACAAGAGGCGAAAGTAAAGAGTTTATTGCGTCGTTACATCGAAAATTAGGTAAATTATTTCTCGATAATGATATTTTCGATAGTGCAATTAGACATTTACGAACTATTGCAGCAATGGGAGGAATTGATGTCTATCCGCTTGCAGTAACGATGGCAAAAGCGGACAGAGTCGATGAAGCGTTCTCATTAATTTTGGACGAAATTGATCGCTTTCCTTCAATGACGCCTGCTTTGTTAGCTTCAACGTTAGTTTTGCTCGAACAGAAACAGCCGTCAGAAAAAGTTTATGAAAGAATCGATAGACTAATGAATAGAATTGAAAGCGGTGAAAGATTAGTGTTAAGAGGTGAAGAAGTACCGGATGATAAATTTATCAGTTTAGGTGATAAAAGAATTCATTCTATTGTTATTCAATTCGACAACAATAATGAAATCCCCAATGCAAAAGATATAGAATTTTTTGAACCCGAAGAAGAAACCGAAGAAGAAAATTAAAACAAATTTAGTGATTTGGACTTACGATCCGTAATAATTTCCGCATGCGAACTAACCGCTAACCGCTACAAAGTTGAGGGTTATTTATTGTAAGAACAAAAAAATTTTGAAAGGTAATTTTATTATGAAAAATTTGAAAATTGAGAGTATTATATTTACAATTGTTTCGGCGGTTGTGATATTTTTTTGTGTGTTAGATTTTGTTGTTGTAGTTGCTCAGGAGGAGTCTGACGCCGTGTCTGAGTTTGTTCCGATTAAGGGAGGAAAGGTAACGCCGATCAAGGGCGGATATCATATTGAATGGGATGAGTTGACAAACATAGGTGCATTTCGATTGAATAATAATTTGTCGGGCAGGTTTAAGATTCAGTTTGATATTCCGGTTTCGGAAATTGATGCGAAACCGAAGAAACTTGACAATACTGATATTATTATGGTTCTTGCGAATTATTGGTTAGTTCGTAACAAGCCGGAGAGGGCGATGTCTTTATATCAGAGTGGTCTTGATATTTCGCCGAATAATATATTATTTAGTAATAATCTTGCGATGTTGAAATCAAAGGTAAATAAGGATCATGATGGAGCGATAGAGATGGTAAATCGGGCGTTAGAAACAAAGGTAGATGATCTTAATTTACTAGATACGAAGGGATTGATACTTCTAAATGCTGACAGGGCTGCGGATGCCATACCGATATTAGAAAGGGCAGTAACGTTATCATGTGAGGGTCCGTTATATGTATTACATTTAATAAAGGCGCTTGATCAAAATGGCGATGTAGGCAGAGCGAAACAAAGATTTTCCGCTGCGCAATCTATATTAAACGGTGCAAGAGACGCATTCTCGAAAGACAATCAAGTAATGTTACAAGAACTAAAAACTAGATACGGAACCGATCCAAGATAATTATAATAGCGGTCAGTGGTCAGTTCGCATGCGGAGATTATTATCGATTCCAATTTTGAATAATTGCAAGAGAAATACAATTTTACGAAACAAGTCTCTAATCACAATCCTCTGTCAATCCTGTAATCCTGTCAAAAAACAAAACTAAAGATGCGGTCGAGACGATCGCGTTCCCGAAAAAAATAAATTATTCAACTGATATATTCCTTTATTTCATATTTTTTTGTGTTTCGTTTTTTTCGTGTGTTTCGTGTTTAAAAATCAAAACGAAAATATCTGAATGATCAAAGAATCGGAGACAGTTGAGTTGTTTCTCTTGTTATGTATAATTTGTTACATGCTTTTCACACTTTGAAATTCAGTTTGCTTTTTGTAACATAAAAATAATAAACGAAAAATTCTGTAACTACACAATTTTTTTTGTCTCTGCATTTCAAATTTCATAATACAATACTTATAAATTATTTTCAACAATACCTCCACGTTTGCCAATAACCAACTCCTTCACAAATCCTGATTTTTAATACATCAATTCAATAGTTGCCGCAATTTATGTTTTGCGTTTTATACCAACCATTAACTCAAACTTCACACTACTAAAAAAAATGAGTAACGATTCAACAATCTCTACCGAAGAACGAGAACGATTACAAAAACTCTACACTAACGGTAATAAACAAATGATGAACCAAAGTTACGATTACGCTAACGAAATGTTTCGCGAATGTTTTCTATGCGATCCAAGTAATATTATTTACCTAAAATCATTTCTCGATAATCTTAAACGAAAATTCGGCGAAAAGAAAAAAAAAGGTATATTCAGCTTTTTAAGCAGTAAAAAAGAAGCAACTACCGAAAAAAAAGCTGAAGTAATCCTTAAATCTGGAATCGAAACACTCCAATCTGACCCCTGGGACGTTAAAGCATTGCTTTCATCAGGCGGTGCCTGCGAAGTACTCGGTTATCACGATTCAGCTTTAGAATTTTATAAGTCAGCAGTCGAATCCGAACCATCTAATGTCGACGCAAATAAAATATGCGCTAAAGCACTCCGCAAAAATGCTGACTTCGACGGTGCTCTATTATGCGTTATGCGAATCCGAAAAGCTAACCCCAACGACCTCGAAGCCGAAAGAATGCAAAAAGATATCACAATAGAAAAAACTATACACAAAGGTCAATACGCAACAGGCGACTCAAATAAAATTCGCGATACCGCCCTAAATATGAAATCCGGTACCTCCGAATCCGAAGACGCAATGGGACGTACCCTGTCTTACACAGAACAAATCGAAAGACGAATAAAAAAGAATCCAAACGATCTCGCTAATTATGTCGATCTCGCCGAACACTATTACCAAACCGCAAATTACATAAAAGCCGAAGAATATTACACACAAGCCGTAGAAATATCAAACCAAGATGTAGAAATGATCGAAAGATTACTCGATACACAAAAACAAAAATTACACGCCGAAGTAATCAAACTAAAAGATGAGTTCGCTAAAAATAAAAATGAATCAGTCAAAAATGAATTTTATCGCGTCAAAACAGAACTCGATCAAAAAAATATTGAACTCGTAAAACATCGGATAAAATGTCATCCCAATCATGCCGGTTACCATTTCGAATACGGCTTATTACTACAAAAACAAGGCGATTTCCGCGAAGCTATCGCCGAATTTCAAAACGCTAAAGCAGATTCCTCAAGAAAAGGTGAATGCTTGCTCGCTATAGGTCAATGCTTTCAACAGATCAAACAATACAAATTGGCAATGGAACATTATCAAGAATCCGTCGAATTACTAACAGAAACAGACGAAAACAAAAAGAAAGGTCTATACCTGATCGCTAAATTAGCTTTCGCAATGGAAGATTACAATAAAGCAGAAGAATACGGCCACAGATTGGCAGCTATCGACTTCTCATACAAAGACCTAAGTACCCTATTAGATAAAGTCGCAGAAAAACGCAAAACTTAGTGGTTAGTGGTTAGTGGTTAGTGGTTAGTTCGCATGCGGAAATTTATCTAATTGACAATTTGAAATAATTGAAATTATTAAACATAAATTACACAGATTTAGTGTTTATTGATTTGAACTTAGTGGTCAGTGATAACTCCGCATGCGAACTGACCACTGACCACTATACACTAACCACTAAATTAAATATTTTTCAGCGGGAGTTCCTGATTCTAACGATTCAATTATTGCGTCTATTGCTTCTTCACTGTCAATATGTCCAAACCACCAGTTGGCTGGATATACAACAATCGCAGGACCTCGATCACAAACTTTCAAACAACTTGTACATGAAATCGCTACGTCATTCATGCCCCGATCTGAAAGCTCCTCTTGCAAATATTGCAATAATTGCCCTGAACCACTCTTCGCACAAACTCCCTGCGGCGTACCATTCATCCTAAACGAACCACAAACCAAAATATGATGCAACGGTTTTTGCATATAATCTCTCTCCTTAATTTACTGTATTAATTTAATATACCAGATACCTCTGATAACTTAATTTTCAATCAAAATAGTTAATATAAACTTAACTCTGTATTTTAGAACTCTGTACTTTAAAATACGCCGGTGATTATAGATTCGTCTTGCAAATTGTCAACACCGCATACTAAATACATCATTACACAAAAACACAAAATATTAAATTCAAACCCTAAAATTTAATTACGTGACCTCATTTTGATTTTTTCCATTCAAGAAAGATTGGAAATTATCCGCAGCAATCTGCATTAATCTTTTTCGCGCTGCCAAAGTTGCCCACGCAAGATGCGGCGTGAAAAAACAATTACTCGCACAAAACAACGGATTCGATAACTTCGGAGGCTCTTCGGTAAGAACATCAAGTCCTGCACCCGCTAAACGACCACAATTTAATGCGTCAGCAAGTGCTTGCTCATCAACCAAAAGACCACGAGACATATTCAACAAAAATGCAGTCGGCTTCATTAATGCAATTGTTTCAGCATTAATTAAATGCCGATTCTCTAAACTCAACGGACAATGCAGCGATACAACATCACTTTCTTTCAAAAGAGTTTCTAAATCGACCATTTGCACAAAATGCTCCGCTGTTTTTGAATCGGCTCTCGGAGTGTACGCTAAAATATTCATTCCAAAAATATTCGCAATCTTTGCAACTTGCCGACCAATTGCACCATAACCAATAGTTCCAAATGTTAATCCCGATAACTCAATCAACGGATAATTCCAATAACAAAAATTAGAACATCGAGACCAATCACCATTCTTTACAGATTGATCGTGATCACTAAGCCGAAATGTCAAATTAAGAAGATGCGCCCAAGTCAGTTGTGCAACCGATTCAGTACTGTAACGAGGTACATTAGTTACAGTAATACCACGTTGACGGGCAGCATCCAAATCGACAACATTATAACCTGTCGCGAAAATACCAATATATTTCAATTTCGGAAGTTGAGACAAAACCTCTCCCGTGAAAAGAACTTTGTTCGTAAAAACGGCATCAGCATTTATTGCTCGTGAAACAACTACGTCAGGTTCACTTTGCGGATACACTGTTAGACCGCCCAATTGTTCAAAATCATTCCAACTCAAATCACCAGGATTGAGAGCCGCTCCATCAAGTATTGTTATTTGTAAAGTCATTTAATTGTTTATAAAGTTGAAAATAAGATTAGTAAAAAATTAATTTGAAACCTTTGAAAAATTTCACCGATATATTACTTTTATTTTTTATAAAACTTCTGTTATTTCAAATTTGTCTTTACCAATGAAGACAATTGCGGCAGCTTTCAAGTTGGGGCGATTTTTTATTCGGTCGGCGTTGATGTATTTGTTGATTTGCGTGAGTGCGTCTTTGCGTTTGGTTTCGATTTCGGTTTGGGAATCCGAGACTTTGCAATATTTCAATTCGAGAATCCATTCATAACGAGCAGACGGATTTATCGGGTTGCGTTGCAAGAAAATATCTGCTCGTCCCGGAACAGTTTCGTATTCGCTCATCGCTATGTATTTTTCATCCATAAATAAATACGATAGCAAAAGGATTTTGATATACTTTTCGTCAAAACGCTGCAAGTCATGATCAGAGAGTCTGCTAAAAGCATTTTCCGATATGTAACTGATAAACTGTTTCAAATCGCCAGCCGTTGCCATTGCATTTATAGCGTTTTTCAATGCTTGAAGTTTGATAGTCATATTAGGAGAAGTTTCTTTCATTAACTTTGCAAGATATTCCCAATACTGTGTCTTAATCGAATAGTTCGGAATGCACAGAGAGATGTCACCCATAGAGTCTTCCTCTTTGACGGTAAGCAATCCCAAATAAAACAGCAGCGAAATAAAATACACATCGTCATTCATTTGTTCAACGGAGAATCGTTCCAGAATTTCTGAAACAGTAATATTGCCGTCATCAATTATTTTAATGAGTGTTTGCCTGTTGTTTTC